>NZ_KV832542.1:0-211 GCF_001837455.1 Streptococcus sp. HMSC068F04 | reverse complement strand
GTTTTTCCCGCACACGCGGGGGTGATCCTAACAGAAAAAGACTCATTTTTAGAGTCTTTTTGTTTTTCCCGCACACGCGGGGGTGATCCCATTGTTATTGGAACATGGTTTTGACACTCTATGTTTTTCCCGCACACGCGGGGGTGATCCCCAGCTGGCAAGAGGTATTCAACGTTTCGACCTGTTTTTCCCGCACACGCGGGGGTGATCC
>NZ_KV832541.1:0-298 GCF_001837455.1 Streptococcus sp. HMSC068F04 | reverse complement strand
GTCCATGAGTGCCTCAACAAGTGCGAGCGAGTCAGCAAGTACAAGCGCCTCAATGAGCGCTTCAACGAGTGCTTCAGAATCCGCAAGTACCAGTGCATCGCAAAGTGCCTCAACAAGTGCATCTGAATCCGCAAGTACGTCAGCGTCCATGAGTGCCTCAACAAGTGCGAGCGAATCGGCAAGTACATCAGCGTCACAGAGTGCATCGACAAGTGCATCAGAGTCAGCAAGTACCAGTGCATCGCAAAGTGCATCGACAAGTGCATCAGAGTCCGCAAGTACGTCAGCGTCGATGAGT
>NZ_KV832540.1:0-361 GCF_001837455.1 Streptococcus sp. HMSC068F04 | reverse complement strand
TGCTTCAGAATCGGCAAGTACGTCCGCGTCGATGAGTGCATCAACAAGTGCTAGCGAATCTGCAAGTACATCTGCATCGCAGAGTGCGTCAACCAGCGCCAGTGAGTCAGCAAGTACAAGTGCCTCACAGAGTGCTTCGACAAGTGCATCTGAATCAGCCAGCACTTCAGCATCGCAAAGTGCTTCAACCAGTGCGAGCGAGTCAGCAAGTACGTCAGCGTCACAGAGTGCTTCAACGAGTGCCAGTGAATCAGCAAGTACGTCCGCGTCGATGAGTGCTTCAACAAGTGCTAGCGAGTCAGCAAGTACCAGTGCCTCACAGAGTGCTTCGACAAGTGCTTCAGAATCGGCAAGTACGTCC
>NZ_KV832539.1:0-9789 GCF_001837455.1 Streptococcus sp. HMSC068F04 | reverse complement strand
AAGTATGCACTTAATTTGACAATTCAAGGTGTTAAAAGTGATAGCTAGAAATGAAGAAAGAGCTATTAAATGAAGTATTGGAAGCTCTTTCAATTATACATTGTTTATTTTTTGTGTTAGGTATAAAATATAAAGGTGATACAATGTTAAAGGAAATTTGTATATGAAACATATTAATGATAATTTTTGGGCTAAGAAAACAGAGGAAAATAGTAGACTTCTTTGGTTACCATTAACTCAACACTTAGAAGACACGAAAAATATTGCAGGCCTCTTATGGGAACATTGGTTAAGTGAAGGACAAAAGGTATTAATTGAAAATTCTATTAATGCTAAAGCAAATATTGAAAATCAAGGGAAAAGATTGGCACAATTCCTAGGAGCTGTTCATGATATCGGTAAAGCAACACCAGCTTTTCAGACGCAAAAAGGTTATGCAAATTCAGTAGATTTGGATATTCAATTGTTAGAAAAATTGGAACGCGCAGGTTTTTCTGGCATTAGTTCTCTCCAACTAGCCTCCCCTAAAAAGAGCCATCATAGCATTGCAGGTCAATATTTGTTATCCCATTATGGCGTGGAGGAAGATATTGCAACAATTATTGGTGGGCACCATGGACGACCAGTTGATGATTTAGACGGTATAAATTCTCAAAAGAGCTATCCTTCCAATTATTTCCAGGATGAAAAGAAAGATAGTCTAGTTTATCAGAAATGGAATTCAACTCAAGAAGCTTTTTTAAACTGGGCTTTAACAGAAACAGGGTTTAATTCTGTGTCTCAGCTTCCAAAAATCAAACAGCCTGCTCAGGTTATTCTATCAGGTTTACTCATAATGTCTGACTGGATTGCTAGTAATGAACATTTTTTTCCTTTGTTAAGTTTGGATGAAACTAATGTGAAAAGCAAGAGTCAACGTATTGAAACTGGGTTTAAAAAGTGGAAAAAATCTAACTTGTGGGAACCTGAAACTTTCGTTGACCTTGTTACTCTTTATCAGGAAAGATTTGGATTTAGTCCACGAAATTTTCAGCTGATACTCTCACAAACAATCGAAAAGACGACTAATCCTGGAATAGTGATACTGGAAGCGCCGATGGGACTCGGGAAAACAGAGGCGGCTCTAGCGGCATCAGAGCAGTTATCTAGTAAAAAAGGATGTAGTGGATTGTTTTTTGGATTGCCTACACAAGCAACCTCTAATGGAATTTTTAAGAGGATTGAACAGTGGACAGAGAGTATAAAGGGTAACAATTCTGATAATTTTTCTATTCAGCTGGTTCATGGAAAAGCAGCCTTAAATACGGATTTTATAGAGCTACCTAAAGGAAATACAATTAACATGGACGACTCGGAAAACGGTAGTATTTTTGTCAATGAGTGGTTTTCTGGGAGAAAAACTTCAGCATTAGATGATTTTGTAGTTGGAACAGTCGACCAATTTTTAATGGTGGCTTTAAAACAAAAACATTTGGCCTTACGACATTTGGGGTTTAGTAAAAAAGTTATCGTTATTGATGAAGTTCACGCTTATGATGCCTATATGAGCCAATATTTGTTGGAAGCCATCAGATGGATGGGAGCTTATGGTGTTCCTGTAATTATTTTATCAGCAACTTTACCTGCCCAACAAAGAGAAAAACTCATAAAAAGCTATATGGCTGGAATGGGAGTGAAATGGCGAGATATTGAAAATATAGATCAGATAAAAATAGACGCATATCCTTTAATCACTTATAATGACGGACCTAACATTCATCAAGTTAAAACGTTCGAAAAGCAAGAACAAAAAAATATCTACATTCATCGTTTACCAGAAGAACAGTTATTTGATATTGTAAAAGAAGCTCTTGACAATGGTGGAGTAGTGGGGATAATTGTCAATACAGTGAGAAAATCTCAAGAATTGGCAAGAAATTTTTCAGATATTTTTGGAGATGATATGGTAGATTTGCTTCATTCTAATTTCATAGCAACTGAAAGAATCCGAAAAGAAAAGGATTTATTGCAAGAAATTGGGAAAAAAGCAATGCGTCCACCAAAGAAAATCATTATTGGTACACAGGTGATTGAACAGTCGTTAGATATTGATTTTGATGTACTGATAAGCGATTTAGCGCCTATGGATTTACTCATTCAACGTATCGGACGACTACATCGTCACAAAATCAAACGACCCCAAAAGCACGAAGTAGCAAGATTTTATATTTTAGGAACATTTGAAGAGTTTGATTTTGATGAAGGAACGCGTTTGGTTTATGGGGACTACCTATTAGCTAGAACTCAGTACTTTTTACCAGATGAAATACGACTTCCTGATGATATTTCACCGCTTGTCCAAAAGGTTTATAATTCAGACTTAACAATTACGTATCCAAAGCCAGAACTTCATCAAAAATATTTGGATGCTAAGATGGAACATGATGATCAGATTAAAAATAAAGAAAGAAAGGCAAAGTCATACCGTATTGCTAATCCAGTCTTAAAAAAATCGAGAGTTCGAACTAACAGTTTGATTGGTTGGTTAAAGAACCTCCATCCAAATGATAGTGAAGAAAAAGCATATGCTCAAGTTCGAGATATTGAAGATACAGTTGAAGTGATTGCTTTAAAAAAAATATCTGATGGGTATGGTTTGTTCATAGAAAATAAAGATATATCTCAGAACATTACTGATCCTATAATTGCAAAAAAGGTAGCACAAAATACTTTACGACTTCCGATGAGTTTATCCAAAGCCTATAATATTGATCAAACGATTAATGAGCTTGAAAGATATAACAATAGCCACTTAAGTCAATGGCGAAACTCATCATGGTTAAAGGGATCTCTTGGGATTATTTTTGATAAAAACAATGAGTTTATACTGAATGGATTTAAACTATTATATGATGAAAAATATGGTGTTACCATAGAAAGGTTGGATAAGAATGAGTCGGTTTAATTTACTTGATGAACCCTGGATTTCTGTTGTTTATGACGAGAAAGGATCCACAAAAGATGTTTCTTTACAGGATTTATTTACAAATGCTCATCAGTATAAAGAATTAGCAGGAGATACGAAAACACAAGATTTTGCGGTATTACGAGTATTGTTGGCTGTTTTACATACAGTCTTTTCCCGATTTGATGTAGATGGAAATGTTTATGAGTACCTTACTATTGATGAACGATGGAATCAGCTTGAACCAGTGGATGAGATGGATATTGAGAATTATGTGGAAGCTCTTTATGAAACATGGGAAAAACTTTGGGCTAATAAAATATTTCCAAATATTGTTAATCAATACTTAGAAAAATGGCGAGATCGCTTTTACTTATTTGACGAAAAATATCCATTTTTTCAGGTAACAAAAGAAGAGATTGCTGGAGATAAAATTAGCAAAGCTAAAGCAAGCAGTATTTGGGGTAAAAATATAAATAGAATTATATCTGAGAGTGGAAATAAGATAGCTTTATTTTCCCCAAAAGATGGAGAAAATAAAAATACTCTAACTGCCGCAGAATTAGCTAGATGGCTAATTACCTTTCAAGGGTATTCAGGATTATCCGATAAGGTCATTTTTGGAAATGAAAAATATAAATCTTCGAAAGGATGGCTATTTGATATTGGTGCTATTTACATTAAAGGTAACACTCTATTCGAAACGTTGTTACTAAATTATATTTCACCATATAATGAACGTGGTAATGTAGAAAATATTCAGCGACCTTGTTGGGAACTTGAAAGTTCTGATATCATTAAAAGCTACCTTGATGAAAAAGATATTACCAATATAGCTAGTTTATATACTGTTTGGAGTAGAGGAATCTATATTGACCCAGACTTTAATTTAAATAAACCTTTCTCTTTTGAAATTGTGAAATTACCTGATATCAATCATAGGGATAATTTTTTGGAGCCAATGACAATATGGAAGTATAATGTTTCGGGTGAAAATAGGGATAGCTATACACCAAAGAAACATTTTTTGAATCAATCTTTATGGCGATCTTTTGGCTTGTTATCTATAAAAGATACTAATCTTCAATATAGAAAACCTGGCGTTATCGATTGGCTTACATATATTGATGATATAATAGGAAATCGACTATCAACTATTGTTGCAATTAGTATGCAGGACGATGGAAACGCTACTTCATGGCTTCCAACGGATGAGGTTATTGACTCAATTTTTATCAATGATTTGGTTTTAACGGATTTAGACGAGGGTGGTTGGGTTCCTCGTATCAATGAAGTAGTAGAAGAAACAAAAAAAATTATTTCTAGAACATATAAAACGTATATTAATGATATAAAGGAAATCCGAAATATCTCTAATGGTAGTTATACTCAACAGATGGTTGAAAGTCTATATTTCAAAATCGATCAACCTTTCCGACAATGGTTAGCTAGCATTCAACCAGAAGATAATAAAGATTCTAAAATACAAGAATGGAGAGTTTTACTGAAGAAAATAGTTAAAGCTGAAGCAGAAGTTATTTTACATCAAGGGGGGACGAGAGACTATCTTGGTATCCAAAAAGATGGGCGAATTAAGAATATTGCAACTGCCTATAATTCGTTTGATTTTTGGCTTCGTCAACAGTTAAAATAGGAGCAGAGAATGTCACAACATACTAAACAAACAGTTTGGACTGTTACAAAGAAGATTATTTTCAAATTGAGTAACCAAAAAGAGGAAACATATGATAAAGCTACACTAGCGAAAGTTAGGAAAACATTGGGGAAACCCTTGAGTGAAGCAACAGAAATGTGGCCAATTCTGTTCGAAAATTTACCAGAGGAATTTTTAAGTTCTTATCAGCAACCAAGCTATGAGGAATTAGCTATTTATACAGCACTTCAATTGTATGCATTGCATCAGCAAGGTGTTTCAACGAGTGTGATGCTAGATGATTCTAAGCCTTATGAAAATATAGGTTTTGCACTTGGTAAACTTAGGAAAGAAGATAATACCACTTCAATTGATAGACGATTCAATACCATGATTACCTCATCAACGTTTGAAGAACTTACTTATCATTTAAGGCATTTGATTTCGCTACTTAAAGTGGAGTCACCGGTGATTCAGGTTAATTACTCTGCCCTAGCAAATGATTTATATTGGTTTTTAAATAATAGTCAAGAAAATGTCCGCCTAAATTGGGCAAGAGCATATTATAAACAAATCAAAGGAGAAAAAAACAATGACAACTGAACAACGATTATTTTTAGATATTCATGCTATTCAAACCTTACCACCTTCAAATATGAATAGAGATGATACAGGTAGCCCGAAAACAGCTCAGTATGGAGGAGTTAGAAGATCTCGCGTGAGTTCCCAATCATGGAAGAAAGCGATGAGAGAATATTTTAATACTCATGGTGATCAGTCAAATGTTGGTATTAGAACAAAAGAAATTGTGAGATATGTTGCAGATAAAATTGTAGAACTAGATAGTTCTATCAGTATTGAAGATGCTTTGGAAAAAGCCGATAAAGTCTTGATAGCTGCTGGAATCAAGAAAAAAGGTGAAGTTAAAGCGCTTTATTTTATGGGTGATAGTCAAGCTAAGAAGTTGGCTCAAGCAGCTTATGACAATATAACAGATAAAAAAGAACTCCAAAAGTTGGCTAATGCAGATCCAGCTATTGATATTGCCCTGTTTGGTCGAATGGTAGCTGAAGATCCAACTCTTAACGAGGATTCTTCTTCTCAGGTTGCACATGCTATTTCCACACATCCAGTACAAACTGAATTTGATTTCTTTACGGCTGTTGATGATTTAGCTCCAAAGGATAATGCAGGGGCAGGTATGCTTGGAACTGTTGAGTTTAATTCTTCTACACTATATCGCTATGCAAATGTTGCGATTCATGAATTATCAAAACAATTAGGAAACAAGGAATCGTTGGATAATAGTTTATCTTTGTTCATTGAGGCTTTTGCAAAGTCACTTCCAACAGGGAAAGTAAATACATTTGCTAATCAAACGCTACCACAGACTTTAATTGTAACTGTTCGAAGTGATCGTCCGGTTAATCTTGTCAGTGCATTTGAAGAACCAGTTAAATCAATAGAAGGCTATGTTACTAGATCTATCGATAAACTCGCCAAAGAGTTTATTAAGGTTGAAAAATTTGTAGACAAACCACTTATGACCTTCTATGTTACTTTGCATGAGAGCGACAGTCTAAAACAAATTGGGGAGGAAAAAGATTCAGTTTCAAAATTATTGGAAGATTTTTCAGAAATGATAGCCCAATATATTTAAAATAGGTGAATGCTATGAAGACGATTTTGTTGAAATTTGCTGGTCCCTTACAATCATGGGGGACGAGTTCACATTTTGAAACTAGGCATACAGATTTTTATCCTTCCAAAAGTGCGATAATTGGACTAATTGCTGCTAGTTTAGGTTATAGGAGAGAGGAAGATGAAAAAATCCAAAAACTAAATGAACTCGATTTTGCTGTTCGTGTCGATCAGCAAGGAAATCTGTTAAGAGACTTCCATATTGCACAGAAGTATACAGAAAAGGGTAAATTTGATAGAAATTATGTTACGAATCGGTATTATCTAGAAGACGCTGTATTTGTTGTAGCCCTCTCCCATACAGATGATAGCTTTATAGATATCATTAAAGGTGCTTTGAAAAATCCCTATTTCCAACCTTTTATGGGAAGAAGGGCACTCCCAATAACTGCAGACTTTATCTTAGGTGAGACAGATGTTAATCCATTAGAGAGCCTAAAATCGTTGAAATGGCAAGCTTCTCCATGGTTTATGAAAAAATCTCATGATAAGGATGCTATTTCTTTGGAAGTTTATCTAGATAGTCAATTAGTCAATAAGGATGTTTATCAGCTGAGGCAAGATTATGTTAGGTCATTTTCACAAAAAGGGAGAAGATTTGGTTTTAGATATGAAGTACGTGAATTAATCAGTGTTCAAAATCCTCACTATTTAAATAGAAATACAGAGCATAACATTTTTGAGAGTATAGGAGAATGAAGTAATGTACATTTCTAGGGTAGAAATTGATCGATATAATAGACGAAGGGTTAGAGATTTAACGCATGTAGGAGCTTATCATGCTTGGGTGGAGGAGAGTTTTCCATCGGAATTAGAGCAATCAATCCGTACAAGAAAATTATGGCGAATCGATCGTATTCAAGGTAAGGATTATCTTATTATTGTAAGTAAAGAAAAACCTAATTTAAAAAAACTTGAAAAATATGGTGTTGTAGGAAGTGCTCAAACTAAGCACTATCAACATTTTTTAGATAACATCAAAACTGGTTGTCGAATGAATTTTAGAGTAGTGCTGAATCCGGTTATTTCAATTTCTTCACCTGATAAATCAAAACGTGGGGTAGTAAAACCGCATGTGACGATTGAACATCAGATGGACTTTCTAGTGAAACGATCTGAGAAAAATGGCTTCTCATTAGTAGGAGAAAGTTTTTCAATTGTTGAGCGTGGTTATGAAGTTTTTCAGAAACCAGAAAAACCCATACGGCTATCAAAAGTTGTTTACGAAGGAACTTTAACTGTTAGTGATGAGACGCTTTTCAAAAAAATACTGACGGAGGGAATTGGAAAGAAAAAAGCATATGGTTTTGGTTTGATGACAGTGGTGCCACTTGAGGAATGAGTCATGGTAGAAAAAAGTGGAGCTAAGAAAACTTCTTTGAGAGAACTACCTAAAATTAGCGATCGTGTTAGTTTTATTTACGTTGAACATGCTAAAATTAATCGTGTTGATAGTGCAATCACAGTGCTGGATAGTAGGGGGACAGTTCGAATACCTGCTGCTATGATCGGTGTATTGTTATTAGGACCGGGTACCGATATTAGTCATCGTGCTGTAGAATTGATCGGAGATACTGGAACTAGTATGGTTTGGGTTGGTGAGCGTGGTGTTCGTCAATATGCACATGGGAGATCTTTGGCACACTCAACAAAATTTTTAGAGAAACAAGCAAAACTTGTCTCAAATTCTCGATTCCGTTTAGCGGTTGCTCGTAAGATGTATCAAATGAGATTCCCAGATGAAGATGTGTCTGCGATGACCATGCAACAACTACGTGGACGGGAAGGAGCAAGAGTTCGAAGAGTATATCGGTTGCAATCTGAAAAATATCATGTTTCTTGGTCTAAAAGAGAGTACAATCCTGATGACTTTGAAGGTGGTGATATCGTTAATCAAGCTTTGTCAGCAGCTAATGTAGCTTTATATGGTCTAGTACATAGTATAGTAGTTGCATTAGGAGCTTCACCAGGTTTAGGATTTGTACATACGGGCCATGATTTATCTTTTATCTATGATATAGCAGATTTATATAAAGCTGAATTAACGATTCCGTTGGCGTTTGAAATCGCAGCTAATTTTACCGAGATTGATGATATTGGAAAGATTGCTCGTCAGAAGGTTAGAGATTCCTTTGTTGATGGTAAATTAATAGTTCGAATTGTACAGGATATTCAATATCTATTTGATCTTGATGATGATGAAGAACTAATAGTCGATACTCTATCTTTATGGGATGACAAAGACATGCTTGTTAAGTATGGTGTTAGCTACAAGGAGGGCTTGTGAGATGCCCTTTACAGTGGTGACATTAAAAAGTGTACCTCCGTCTCTTAGGGGGGATCTCACTAAATGGATGCAAGAGATTGCTACAGGAGTTTACATCGGTAATTTTAATTCTAGGATTCGAGAGAAATTATGGAATAGAATTCAGACAAATGTTGGTGAAGGAGAGGCAACGATTAGTTATTACTATCGCAATGAGATTGGTTATCAGTTTGATACGATAAATTCCCAAAAATCTGTGGTGAATTTTGATGGTATTCCACTAGTATTAATACCTAACCCAAAGACATCTTCAGAGAATCATCCTAAATTAGGATATAGTAACGCTGCAAAGTTTCGTAAAATAAAACGATATTCTAGTTATAGAGGACCACAAGCTAACTCTTTAAAACCTTATGTTGTTATTGATATAGAAACTGATGGATTAGACGAGAAAAAGAATACAATTATTGAGATTGGAGCAGTCAAGTTTAATGGACAACAAGTAGAGGAATTTAATGCTTTGATTAAGTATGAGGAGAAATTACCTCCTACAATTTCTAAATTGACAGGAATTTCTAAAACCTTATTAGATAAAGAAGGACGTGATTTAAAAGAAGTACTTTCTGAATTCTTATTATTTATTGGTGATTTAACTATAGTCGGCTATAATATCCATTTTGATATTCAGTTTATCAATAATAAACTGAATAAATTAGGTTTACCCTTATTAATAAATAAAACTCATGATATAATGAGATATGTCAAGAATGAGAAGTTATTCTTGGATAATTATCAATTGCAGACTGCCCTAAAGGCATATGGGATCGAGGATCAAGTTCCTCATAGAGCGTTGAAAGATGCTAGACTAATCTATCATTTATCAACTAAAGTAAATAAATTCTTAGCTAGAATGAAAGAAAAGTCTTAATTTCATTGGGACCTTTTAGTGTTTTTCCCGCACACGCGGGGGTGATCCCGCTTCGACTGAATAGACATAAGGAAAATCGCTGTTTTTCCCGCACACGCGGGGGTGATCCCCCTAAAATAGATCCTAAGACAGGTGAAGAACTGTTTTTCCCGCACACGCGGGGGTGATCCCAGACCGTTTTGGAATCGCAGAAATATATCCTTAGTTTTTCCCGCACACGCGGGGGTGATCCTAGCGACGTTGTGGTTGAAACTCTGTTTTAGAGGTTTTTCCCGCACACGCGGGGGTGATCCTGA
>NZ_KV832538.1:0-40324 GCF_001837455.1 Streptococcus sp. HMSC068F04 | reverse complement strand
CGCGTGTTCAAGTCATGTAGCCGGCATAAAATGCGAACGTAGTTCAGTGGTAGAACACCACCTTGCCAAGGTGGGGGTCGCGGGTTCGAATCCCGTCGTTCGCTTGAGGAGCCGGGGTGGCGGAACTGGCAGACGCACAGGACTTAAAATCCTGCGAAAGGAAACTTTCGTACCGGTTCGATCCCGGTCCTCGGCATAATATAATAATGAGCACCCTTAGCTCAACTGGATAGAGTACCTGACTACGAATCAGGCGGTTAGAGGTTCGACTCCTCTAGGGTGCATTTTATCGGGAAGTAGCTCAGCTTGGTAGAGCACTTGGTTTGGGACCAAGGGGTCGCAGGTTCGAATCCTGTCTTCCCGATTTATGGCGGTGTAGCTCAGCTGGCTAGAGCGTCCGGTTCATACCCGGGAGGTCGGGGGTTCGATCCCCTTCGCCGCTATATATATGGATTTCTTGGACCTTTAGCTCAACTGGTTAGAGCACTCGGCTCATAACCGAGCGGTCGTAGGTTCGAGTCCTACAAGGTCCATATATTAATTATAATATTTGGAGGATTACCCAAGTCCGGCTGAAGGGAACGGTCTTGAAAACCGTCAGGCGTGTAAAAGCGTGCGTGGGTTCGAATCCCACATCCTCCTTATAATTAACGCGGGATGGAGCAGCTAGGTAGCTCGTCGGGCTCATAACCCGAAGGTCGTAGGTTCAAATCCTGCTCCCGCAATATGGCTCGGTAGCTCAGTTGGTAGAGCAATGGATTGAAGCTCCATGTGTCGGCGGTTCGATTCCGTCTCGCGCCATTTTGTTAAGCGGGTGTAGTTTAGTGGTAAAACTACAGCCTTCCAAGCTGTTGTCGCGAGTTCGATTCTCGTCACCCGCTTTATTTGGATATTATAGCCAAGCATTTGCTTGGGCGCGTAGCTCAGATGGTTAGAGCGCACGCCTGATAAGCGTGAGGTCGGTGGTTCGATTCCACTCGTGCCCATATTGGAGAATTACTCAAGAGGCTGAAGAGGACGGTTTGCTAAATCGTTAGGTCGGGTAACTGGCGCGGGGGTTCGAATCCCCCATTCTCCGTAGTATTAAGACGAATTATCTTTTAGATAATTCGTTTTCTTTTTTTGAGGTGACAAAATGAAAAATAGTTTTTATCGATTTCTTCTTTATGGGTTTATTATTGTTCTATTTTTTGTAATGCTTTTTTCTTTTGTCTTTACTAATAAAAAATTAACGAAGGATATCTCGTCTAATGTTTCGGGTTTCGTTACCAAAGTAGACTCAGTGGTTTCAGTTCCATTTACTGCTTTATCAAAATCTCATAATGTTATTTCTGATCTCTTATCAACCTATAATGAGAATCGAGATTTAAAAAAATCTTTATCAAATTTAGAAAATCAATCATCTATTATTTCTAACTTGCAAGAAGAGAACGATTCTTTAAGAGCTTCGCTTAATCTTTCGGACAAACTAAGTCGTGATAATGTTCTCACTGCTGAAGTTTCTATGCGACCTTCTGTGACTTGGTTAAAAGAGTTAACAATTAATGTCGGTAAGTCTAAGAATGTTAGTAAATCTATGTTAGCAACTTCTAATGGTGGAGTAATTGGTTTGGTAACGAAGGTATATGATGATACTACTACTATTTCTTTACTTTCTAGTAGTTCTAGTGATAGTTACCTTGCTTCTAGCGTCAAATCAGAGGATGATAACCATATTTTCGGGATTATATCTCGTTATGATAATAAAAAGAAGCTGTTAGAGATGACACAACTCAATTCATCTTCTAACGTTAAGGTTGGCACTGAAGTAGTTACAAGTGGCCTTGATGATGTATCAGTAAAGGATGTTCCAATTGGTACTGTAGACTCTGTGAGTGATTATGAAGGAAATCGTACGATTTTGGTGAAACCTTATGCTGATTTTGATAAAATTTCTTATGTTACTCTAGTTGGAGATGGTAAATAATATGAAATTATCCAAGTATTCTATTATTCCTTTCTTACTGAGTATTGTTCCTTTTCTATGGGATGGTCATATTTCGATGATACTTAATCATTATTTATCTCCTGAATTTTTTCTATCATCTCATCTTTTTATTATTTATATTTTCATCTTAACTCTTGATTTTCCAAATAAGTATTCCTTTCTTTACCTTGTTTATTTTGGATTTCTTTATGATACCTATTATTTCAAAACAGTTGGTATAGTAATTCTAACTTTGCCACTGTTATGCTATCTGTTAACTCAGCTAGGTCGAATTATTAAGAGAAATACCTATGTTGATTTTTTGTTAATGTTTTTATTCCTCTTTCTATTTGATACTATAAATTTTGGCTTTGCCTTATTTTATGGTTTCTCCAATGAGTCTGTGACGAATTTTATTATTTATCAACTAAGTCCTAGTATAGTGTTTAATCTTTTGATCTTTATCTTTATTAAACCTATTCTTGAAAAATTATTTTTGTATCTGTCAGTTGATAGATTTAAATAGAACTGTAATATTGGCGTAACAAAATTTGCGCCATTTTTTGATACAATTAAAAGGTCTTATCGAAAAGGAGTAGTATTTTATATTATGAAAAAACGTATTCTTTCAGCAGTGTTGGTAAGTGGTGTAACCTTATCAGCAGCTGCATCAGTACATGCAGAGGATTATGATTCGCAAATCGCTGCTGCAGATAACGCAATTAGTAACCTTGCTTCTCAACAAGAGACTGCACAAGCGCAAGTTGCTACAATCCAATCTCAAGTATCTACACTTAGAACACAAAAATCAGAATTGGAAACTAAAAATGCTGAACTTGAAAAAGTATCAGCAGATTTGGAATCTGAAATTCAAGAATTATCAAGTAAAATTGTAGCTCGTCAAGATTCTTTGGCGAAACAAGCTCGTAGTGCTCAACAAAATAATACTGCGACTAGCTACATCAACTCTATCTTGAACTCTAAGTCAATCTCTGAAGCTATTACTCGTATCACAGCTATTTCAAAAGTTGTTACAGCTAATAATGACATGTTGACAAAACAAGAGTCTGATCAAAAAGAGCTTGCTGCAAAACAAGAACAAAACCAAGCTGCTATTAATGAGATTGCAACTAATAAAGCAGAACTTGAAACAACAGAAGCTGGTTTGACAACTCAACAAGCAGAACTAGAAGCAGCACAAGTTGCTTTGGCTGCAGAATTGGCTACAGCTCAAGATGAAAAAACATCACTTGTTTCTGCTAAATCAACTGCAGCATCAGTAGCTCAGTCACAAGCAATTGCAGAATCAGAGGCAGCAGCACAAGCAGTAGCATCTTCAGAAGCGGCAGCATTTGTAGCTCAATCAGAGGCGGCAGCAACTTCAGAAGCTGTAGCTCAACCTTCAGAAGCTACTGTTTCAGAAACAGCAACAGCCTCAGAAGCAGTACAAGAACCTGTTTCATCAGAAACTTCAGAAACTACTCAAGAGCCAACTGTTGCAACTTCAGAAGCAACACAAGAGCCTGAAGCACAACCAGAATCAGCTGCTCCAGCTGCTTCGGAAGCACCAGCTCCTGCTAGCGAAGCACCTGCAGCAACTTCAGAAGCACCAGCAAGTCAAGCACCTGCAGCTTCAGAAGCACCAGCACCAGCAGCTGAAACACCTAAAGTATCAGCTGCCTCAACTCCTAATACATATCCTGTTGGTCAATGTACTTGGGGTGCTAAATCATTAGCTTCATGGGTTGGTAATTACTGGGGTAATGCTAAAAACTGGATTGCTAGCGCACAAGCAGCTGGCCACTCAGTTGGTACAACTCCTGTAGCCGGAGCAATTGCGGTTTGGCCAAATGATGGTGGTGGTTATGGTCACGTAGCTTACGTAACATCAGCATCAGGTGCAAATTCAATTCAAGTTATGGAAGCAAACTATGCAGGTAACATGTCAATCGGTAACTACCGTGGTACATTTGATCCAACATCTTCAGCTCATGGTGGTTCTGTATACTATATTTACCCATAATGACTACAAGAAGGCGATTCGAATTTTCTCGAATCGTTTTTATTTTATAGCAAAATGTCTTTACTTTCTGGAATTACTTTTAGACGGGAAAATGTCGAGGTTAAGGTTAAATCTTTTTAGTCTTGTTAAGTTACTGTGACACCATTTATTTTGCATTGAAAATCAATCTAAAAAAAGGTAGAATGGTTTAGTAGATATTTTGGAGGAAATCATGTCTTATACGAATTTGAAGTTGTTTGCTTTATCATCTAACCAGGAATTAGCAGCAAAAGTTGCTGATAAAATGGGTATTGAACTCGGAAAATCAAGTGTTCGTGAATTTTCAGATGGTGAGATTCAAGTTAATATTGAAGAATCTATCCGTGGTCATCACGTTTTTATTCTTCAATCTACAAGCTCTCCTGTAAATGATAATTTGATGGAAATCTTGATTATGGTTGATGCGCTAAAACGTGCAAGTGCAGAAACAATCAGTGTTGTTATGCCTTATTATGGTTATGCACGTCAAGACCGTAAGGCACGTTCACGTGAGCCAATCACATCTAAATTGGTTGCTAATATGCTTGAGGTTGCAGGTGTTGATCGACTTTTGACAGTTGACCTCCATGCTTCTCAAATTCAAGGATTCTTTGATATTCCTGTAGACCATTTGATGGGTGCACCACTTATCGCAGATTACTTTGATCGTGCTGGTCTTACTGGAGATGATGTTGTTGTTGTTTCTCCAGACCATGGTGGTGTGACTCGTGCACGAAAACTTGCTCAATGTTTGAAAACACCAATCGCAATCATTGATAAACGTCGTAGTGTTGATAAAATGAACACTTCTGAGGTTATGAATATTATTGGTAACGTTGAAGGTAAAACATGTATCTTGATTGATGATATGATTGATACTGCGGGTACAATCTGTCATGCGGCGGATGCGCTTGCTGAAGCTGGTGCAACTCATGTTTATGCCTCATGTACTCACCCTGTATTGTCAGGTCCAGCACTTGATAATATTCAAAAATCTGCTATTGAGAAGCTTGTCGTATTGGACACGATTTATCTTCCAGAAGAACGTTTGATTGATAAAATTGAACAAATTTCAATTGCTGATTTGATTTCAGAGGCAATTATTCGTATTCATGAAAAACGTCCATTGTCACCTTTGTTTGAAATGGGCCATAAATAGACTAAAGCTAGCCTAGGCTAGCTTTTTTGGTGTTTAAATGCCTTTGAGTTTTTGATATAATGTAAGGCATAATTGCAAAGAGGTGACCGTGATGGATTTAACACAACGTTTTAATAAAAATTTAGATAAGATTGAAGTTTCAATGATTCGTCAGTTTGACCAATCAATTTCAGATGTACCAGGGATCAAAAAGTTGACACTTGGTGAACCTGATTTTACAACTCCAGATCATGTAAAAGAGGCTGCTAAAGCTGCTATCGATGCTAACCAGTCGCACTATACAGGTATGGCAGGGCTTCCTGCCTTACGTCAGGCAGCTGCGGAGTTTGTTAAGGAAAAATACAATCTTATTTATAACCCAGAAAATGAAATATTGGTGACTATTGGAGCTACAGAAGCCCTTTCTGCAACTTTGACAGCGATTTTGGAGCCAGGTGAAACGATTCTTTTACCTGCACCAGCCTATCCAGGATATGAGCCGATTGCAAATCTAGTTGGTGCTGAAATTGTCGAAATTGATACAACAGCTAATGATTTTGTTTTGACTCCGGAGATGTTAGAAAAGGCAATTTTGGAGCAGGGAGATAAGCTTAAAGCCGTTTTGCTTAACTACCCAACCAACCCAACCGGTGTGACCTACTCACGTCAACAGATTAAAGATCTGGCTGAAGTTCTGAAAAAATATGATATTTTTGTTGTTAGTGATGAAGTTTACTCTGAGCTAACTTATGTGGATCACCATGTATCTATTGCTGAGTATTTGCCGGAACAAACGATTTTGATTAATGGTTTGTCTAAATCTCATGCGATGACAGGGTGGCGTATTGGTTTGATTTTCGCACCTGCAGTCTTGACGGCTCAGTTGATTAAGAGTCACCAATATTTGGTAACAGCTGCAGCAACAATGGCGCAATTTGCAGCTATTGAAGCCTTATCTGCTGGTAAGGATGATGCCCAACCAATGAAAGTTGAGTACTTGAAGCGTCGCGATTATATTCTTGAAAAAATGACTGAACTTGGTTTCAGAATTATTAAACCTGATGGTGCTTTCTACATCTTTGCTAAGATTCCAGAAGGGTATACTCAAGACTCCTTTAAGTTCTGCCAAGACTTTGCTCGTGAAAAAGCTATTGCGATTATCCCAGGGGTCGCTTTTGGGAAGTATGGCGAAGGCTTTGTTCGCTTGTCGTATGCGGCTAGCATGGATACTATTGAAACAGCTATGACTCGTTTGAAAGAGTTTATGGAAGAACATGCAGAAGCTTGAGAGTAGAGGGCTTGTCCTCTTCAATCGTAATTATCGTGAGAATGATAAACTAGTTAAAATTTTTACCGAGCAAGCTGGTAAACGGATGTTTTTTGTTAGAGGTGGTGGGACAGGTAAATTAAGTGCTGTCATTCAACCTTTGACCATCGCTGAATTCATGATGACTGTAAATGATGAAGGTCTATCTTTCATAGAAGATTATAGCCAGGCACAATCCTTCAAGGAAATTACAAGCGATATTTTCAAGCTGTCTTATGCGACTTATTTGGCTGCATTGACAGATGCTACTATTGCTGATGGTGTGACAGATGCGCAATTATTTGTATTCTTGGAGAAGACGCTTGAATTAATGGAAGAAGGCTTGGATTATGAAATATTGACTAATATCTTTGAAATTCAGGTTTTAGACCGTTTCGGCGTACGCTTGAATTTTCACGAGTGTGTCTTTTGTCATCGTGTAGGACTTCCTTTTGATTTCTCGTTTAAGTTCTCGGGGCTACTTTGTCCAAATCACTATGCAGAGGATGAAAGGCGTAGTCACTTGGACCCTAATGTTCCTTATCTTTTAGATCGTTTTCAGGGGCTTTCCTTTGAAGAATTGAGAAGCATATCTGTTAAGGATGACATGAAACGAAAGCTACGATATTTTATCGATGACCTCTATGATAATTATGTTGGAATACATCTTAAAAGTAAGAAGTTTATTGATAATCTAAATTCTTGGGGCCATATTATGAATAAAGAAGATAGTGCTGACTAGACATTATCTTCTTTTTGTTTCACGTGAAACAGGAAAGTAATGGTTTTCAGTCTCAGGGGTTAAAATGCAGGTCAGTTCGTGCTATAATAATAAGATAATAAGCTGAAAGACTCTGCTAGAAACAGTGAACTAGTCTATTTTAGTTACCTAATATTTTATTGAAAGAAATCTGAGTTTGTTTTTTATGGCAGAGGACGAGAGGGAGAATGCTATGCATGTAATTGCAGTAGATGCTATGGGTGGCGATAATGCGCCACAAGCAATTGTAGAGGGAGTCAACCAAGCTATAGCAGATTTCAAAGATATTGAAATCCAGCTTTATGGTGATGAAGCTAAAATCAAGACTTATTTGACAGCGAATGAACGTGTGAGCATTGTGCATACTGATGAAAAGATAAATTCGGATGATGAGCCAGCTAAAGCTATTCGCAAGAAGAAAAAAGCTTCAATGGTCTTAGGTGCACAAGCTGTTAAGGAGAAAAAAGCAGGTGCCGTGATTTCTGCGGGAAATACAGGTGCCCTTCTTGCCGCAGGTCTCTTCGTGGTCGGACGTATTAAGGGAGTTGAGCGTCCAGGTCTTATGTCAACAATGCCAAGTTTTACTGGTCAACCCTTTGATATGCTTGATTTAGGTGCAAATGCGGAAAATACAGCTAGTCATTTGCATCAATATGCTATTTTAGGCTCTTTCTATGCTAAAAATGTGCGTGGCATTGCCAACCCTCGTGTAGGTCTCCTTAATAATGGGACTGAGGAAACAAAGGGGGATAGTCTTCGTAAGGAGGCTTTTGAACTCCTATCTAAGGAGCCAAGTATTAACTTTGTTGGTAATGTTGAGGCGCGTGAAATTATGTCAGGAGCTGCTGATGTAGTAGTCGCTGATGGTTTCACAGGAAATGCAGTTCTTAAGGCAATTGAAGGAACGGGACTTGGTGCCATGAAGACTCTTAAGTCAGCTATCATGAATGGTGGTCTTAAAGCTAAGTTAGGTGCCTTCCTATTGAAAGATAGTCTAAAAGGTATGAAAGAGACTATGGATTACTCTAGTGCCGGAGGTGCGGTTCTCTTTGGTCTTAAAGCTCCCGTAGTAAAATGTCATGGATCTAGTGATGCTAAGGCAGTTTACTACACCATTAAGCAGGTTCGTACGATGCTTGATACTAAGGTTGTTGAGCAGCTAGTTGAAGCCTTTAGTCCGAAAGAGGAGGCTAACTGATGAGTAGAGTAGAAATTCTTCAGAAAATGCAGCTCGTGATTCAAGAGCAGATGGGTAAAGAGGATATTGTTTTAGCCGAAGAAACCAAATTAGATGACTTGGGTGTGGATTCAATAGAACTTATGGAATTCATTATTAATTTGGAGGATGAGTTTGCTCTTGAGATTTCCGATGATACTATTGACCATATGGTTAAGGTAGCTGATTTGTTGGACTATTTGTCTGAGGAATTGAATAAAGAATAAGAAAGCTAGAGTTAGATAAGAGTATAATAGTTGTGTATTATATGATTGTTATTTTGTGGGAGTGAGGCAAGAAACTAAATGTTATATGGATTTAGTTCTGTCACACTCCTTTTTTCTATACATTTTTTATTAGGGAACTCTAAAAAAGAATCAAAAGACGAACGTTGTTTTTTTACTAAAGTAATAAAGTTTGCTATATATTGGTTTTTGGATTCTGGTGTGGTATAATTAGGAAGAATAAACTTGAAAGGCGAACAATACCATGTCAAACCAACTAATTTATACTGGTAAAGCTAAAGATATTTATAGTACAGAAGACGAAAATGTGATTAAGTCGGTCTATAAGGACCAAGCAACTATGCTTAATGGTGCTCGTAAGGAGACTATTAAGGGAAAGGGTGTGCTAAATAATCAGATTTCGTCTCTTATTTTTGAAAAATTGAATGCTGCGGGTGTAGCTACTCACTTTATCGAACGTATTTCTGACACAGAACAACTCAACAAGAAAGTGAAAATCATTCCTTTGGAGGTTGTTCTTCGTAACGTGACTGCGGGTTCTTTTTCTAAACGTTTTGGCGTGGAAGAAGGTTTGGACTTGAAAACTCCTATCGTTGAATTTTACTATAAGAACGATGATTTGGATGATCCATTCATCAATGATGAGCATGTGAAGTTCTTGGATATTGCCAATGATGAACAAATTGCTTATATCAAGGAAGAAACGCGTCGTATCAATGAATTGCTGAAAGATTGGTTTGCACAAATTGGTCTTCGTTTGATTGACTTCAAATTGGAATTCGGTTTTGATAAGGATGGCAAAATTATCTTGGCAGATGAATTTTCACCAGATAACTGCCGCCTTTGGGATGCTGAGGGGCACCATATGGACAAGGATGTCTTCCGTCGTGATCTTGGTAGCTTGACAGATGTTTATGAAGTTGTATTGGAAAAATTACAAGGATTGAAGTAGCCTTTTACAAATAGAATACTTGGTCTTCACTACAATCTTTAAGTAGAAATAGATAAAGGAAATAAAATGGATAAACGTATTTTCGTTGAGAAAAAAGCTGATTTTCGTGTGAAATCTCACTCTTTAGTAAAAGAATTAAAGCATAATCTTCAGTTGAAAACTTTGAATGATCTTCGTATTGTTCAAGTTTACGATGTCTTTAATTTGGCAGAGGACTTGTTTGCGCGTGCGGAAAAACACATCTTCTCTGAGCAAGTGACCGATACTGTTTTGGATGAAGCTGCAGTTAAGGCTGATCTTGAGAAGTATGCTTTCTTTGCTATCGAAAGTTTGCCTGGTCAATTTGACCAACGTGCGGCATCTTCACAGGAAGCTTTGCTTTTGCTTGGTAGTTCAAATGATGTAACGGTGAACACAGCGCAACTTTACTTGGTTAACAAGGATATTGATGCGAATGAGTTGGAAGCTGTCAAAAACTACCTCTTGAACCCAGTGGATTCTCGTTTCAAAGACATCACTGTTGGCATTGCTAAACAGGATTTCTCTGAGTCTGACAAGACCATTCCAAGTTTGGATTTCTTTGAAACTTATACGGCAGAAGATTTTGCTAAGTATAAGGCAGAGCAAGGATTGGCAATGGAAGTGGATGACCTTCTATTCATTCAAGATTACTTCAAGTCTATTGGTCGTGTGCCAACTGAGACTGAGCTTAAGGTGTTGGATACTTACTGGTCTGACCACTGTCGTCACACAACTTTCGAGACTGAGTTGAAAAACATCGACTTCTCTGCTTCTAAATTTGAAAAACAATTGCAAGCGACTTATGACAAGTATATTGCCATGCGTGATGAGTTGGGACGTACCGAAAAACCTCAAACCTTGATGGATATGGCGACTATTTTTGGTCGTTATGAGCGTGCCAATGGTCGTTTGGACGACATGGAAGTGTCTGATGAAATCAATGCCTGCTCAGTTGAAATTGAAGTGGATGTCAATGGTGTGAAAGAGCCATGGCTTCTCATGTTCAAGAACGAAACCCACAACCACCCAACGGAGATCGAACCATTTGGTGGGGCTGCTACTTGTATCGGTGGGGCCATTCGTGACCCATTGTCAGGTCGTTCATATGTTTACCAAGCCATGCGTATCTCAGGTGCTGGTGATATTACAACACCAATTGCTGAAACTCGTGCTGGTAAATTACCACAACAAGTGATTTCTAAAACAGCAGCTCACGGTTATTCTTCATACGGTAACCAAATTGGTCTTGCAACAACCTATGTTCGTGAATACTTCCACCCAGGTTTTGTTGCTAAGCGTATGGAGCTAGGTGCCGTGGTCGGTGCGGCTCCTAAGGAAAATGTTGTCCGTGAAAAACCTGAAGCAGGTGATGTGATTATCTTGCTCGGTGGTAAGACTGGACGTGATGGTGTCGGTGGTGCGACAGGTTCATCTAAAGTTCAAACGGTTGAATCTGTTGAAACAGCTGGTGCTGAGGTTCAAAAAGGGAATGCCATCGAAGAACGTAAGATCCAACGTCTTTTCCGTAATGGGGAAGTGACACGTCTTATCAAGAAATCAAATGACTTTGGTGCTGGTGGCGTCTGCGTAGCGATCGGTGAATTGGCAGATGGTCTTGAAATTGATCTAGACAAAGTACCATTGAAATATCAAGGATTGAACGGTACCGAAATTGCCATCTCTGAATCTCAAGAGCGTATGGCTGTGGTAGTTCGTCCAGAAGATGTAGATGCCTTCATTGCAGAATGTAACAAAGAAAATATTGACGCGGTTATCGTTGCGACAGTGACTGAAAAAACAAATCTTGTTATGCACTGGAATGGCGAAACCATCGTTGATTTGGAACGTCGTTTCCTTGATACAAACGGTGTACGTGTAGTTGTGGATGCTAAGGTAGTTGACAAGGATGTCAAGCTTCCAGAAGAACGCCAAACATCTGCCGAAACCCTTGAAACAGATACGCTTGCAGTCTTGGCTGACCTTAACCATGCCAGTCAAAAAGGCTTGCAAACCATCTTTGATAGCTCAGTTGGTCGTTCAACAGTCAATCACCCACTTGGTGGTCGTTACCAAATCACACCAACTGAAGCTTCTGTACAGAAATTGCCAGTCCAACATGGTGTGACAACAACTGCTTCTGTTATGGCGCAAGGGTTCAACCCTTATGTAGCAGAATGGTCTCCATATCATGGTGCTGCTTATGCGGTCATCGAAGCAACCGCTCGTTTGGTTGCTGCTGGTGCAAACTGGTCTAAGGCTCGTTTCTCTTATCAAGAATACTTCGAGCGTATGGATAAACAAGCAGAGCGTTTTGGTCAACCAGTATCAGCTCTTCTTGGATCAATTGAAGCGCAGATTCAACTCGGTTTGCCATCTATCGGTGGTAAAGACTCTATGTCTGGTACCTTTGAAGAATTGACAGTACCACCAACCTTGGTTGCTTTTGGTGTCACAACTGCAGATAGTCGTAAGGTCCTTTCTCCAGAATTTAAAGCTGCTGGTGAAAATATTTACTATATCCCAGGTCAAGCTTTGGCACAAGAAATTGACTTCGATCTTATCAAGTCTAACTTTGCTAAGTTTGAAGCCATCCAAGCCGATCATAAAGTCACATCTGCATCAGCTGTCAAATATGGTGGTGTCCTTGAAGCGCTTGCTCTTGCAACATTTGGTAACCATATTGGTGCCACTGTAACCCTTGAAAATCTTGAGACTGCCTTGACAGCTCAATTGGGTGGATTCGTCTTCACATCTCCGGAAGAGATTTCAGGGGTTGCCAAGATTGGACAAACAGTAGCTGACTTTACACTTACTGTCAATGATGTAACGCTTGATGGACACAAACTTGACAGTGCCTTCCAAGGTAAATTGGAAGAGGTTTACCCAACGGAATTTGCACAAGCAACTGAGTTGGAAGAAGTACCTGCTGTGGCATCAGATGCTGTTATCAAAGCTAAAGAAACAGTTGAGACACCAGTGGTTTACATCCCAGTATTCCCAGGTACTAACTCTGAGTACGATTCAGCTAAGGCCTTTGAAAAAGAAGGTGCAAAAGTCAACTTGGTACCATTTGTAACACTTAACGAAGAGGCTATTGTCAAGTCTGTTGACACCATGGTTGACAATATCGAAAAAGCTAACATTATCTTCTTTGCAGGAGGCTTCTCAGCAGCCGATGAACCAGACGGATCAGCTAAATTTATCGTTAACATCTTGCTCAATGAAAAAGTACGTGCAGCCATCGATAGCTTCATCGAACGTGGTGGTTTGATTATCGGTATCTGTAACGGATTCCAAGCTCTTGTCAAATCAGGTCTTCTTCCATATGGTAACTTTGAAGATGCAAGCAGTACCAGTCCAACCCTCTTCTACAATGATGCCAATCAACACGTGGCTAAGATGGTTGAAACACGTATTGCCAACACGAACTCACCATGGCTTGCTGGAGTAGAAGTTGGTGACATCCATGCCATCCCAGTATCACATGGTGAAGGTAAATTTGTCGTGACAGCTGAGGAATTTGCAGAGCTTCGTGACAATGGTCAAATCTTTACCCAATATGTTGACTTCGAAGGTAAACCAAGCATGGATTCTAAATACAATCCTAACGGATCTGTGAATGCTATCGAAGGTATCATAAGTAAGAACGGTCAAATTATTGGTAAGATGGGTCACTCAGAACGTTTCGAAGACGGTCTTTTCCAAAATATTCCAGGAAATAAAGACCAACACCTCTTTGCGTCAGCGGTTAAATACTTTACTGGAAAATAATAGAGTGACAAGTGCACTCAGTAATGATATTTTTCAATGTAGCAGTAGTTCTAAAGAGCTTGAAAACTTGAGTTCCAATTAGTGAAATGAGAGGCTAGAAACAGTTTTTCGTTCGCCTTGCATAAGGAAAATATCAAAAATAAAAGGTATAAAAAATGACATACGAAGTTAAATCTCTTAATGAAGAATGTGGTGTTTTTGGTATCTGGGGTCACCCGGATGCTGCCAAATTAACTTATTTCGGACTTCACAGTCTCCAACACCGTGGTCAAGAGGGAGCAGGAATTCTCTCAAATGATGCGGGTCAATTGAAGCGTCATCGTGATATGGGGCTTCTCTCAGAAGTTTTCCGTGATCCAGCCAACTTGGATAAGCTAACTGGAACGGCTGCTATCGGTCATGTTCGTTATGCGACTGCTGGTGAAGCTTCTGTAGACAATATTCAACCATTCATGTTTAAGTTTCACGATGGACAGCTTGGTCTTGCTCATAATGGGAATTTGACTAATGCAGAGTCACTAAGACATGAGTTGGAGAAAAATGGAGCTATCTTAAACTCAACTTCTGACTCAGAAATCTTAGCTCACTTGATTCGTCGTAGCCACAACCCATCATTCATGGGTAAAGTAAAAGAAGCTCTGAGCACTGTTAAAGGTGGATTTGCTTATCTTCTTATGATTGAGGACAAGCTTATTGCAGCTTTGGATCCAAATGGCTTCCGTCCCCTTTCTCTTGGTAAGATGAGCAATGATGCTATCGTGGTTTCATCTGAAACATGTGCCTTTGAGGGTGTTGGTGCAGAATGGATTCGGGATGTAAATCCAGGTGAGGTTGTTATCATCGATGATAATGGCATCACTTACGATAACTATACAACGGATACGCAATTGGCTGTTTGTTCGATGGAGTATATCTACTTTGCCCGTCCTGATTCAAATATCCAAGGGGTCAATGTCCATACAGCTCGTAAACGTATGGGGGCTCAATTGGCACGTGAATTCAAACATGAAGCAGATATAGTCGTTGGTGTGCCTAATTCATCACTTAGCGCAGCCATGGGATTTGCGGAAGAATCAGGCTTGCCAAATGAAATGGGTTTGATTAAAAACCAATACACTCAACGTACCTTTATCCAACCAACACAAGAATTGCGTGAGCAAGGAGTTCGTATGAAGCTCTCTGCCGTATCAGGTGTTGTGAAAGGAAAACGTGTGGTTATGATTGACGACTCTATTGTACGTGGGACAACATCACGTCGTATCGTTAATTTGCTAAAAGAAGCAGGAGCAACAGAGGTCCACGTAGCAATCGGTAGCCCAGCCCTTGCCTACCCATGTTTCTACGGTATCGATATTCAAACACGTAAGGAATTGATCGCCGCCAATCATACGGTTGAGGAAACACGCGAAATCATTGGTGCGGATAGCTTGACTTACTTGTCCATTGATGGCTTGATTGATTCTATTGGAATTGACACAGATGCACCAAACGGTGGCCTTTGTGTGGCTTACTTTGATGGTAAATATCCAACACCATTGTATGACTACGAAGAACGCTATTTGGAAAGTTTGAAAGAACACACTTCTTTCTATTAAGAGCAGTGCAGAAGAAAAAAGAGGAAAAAATTATGTCTAAAAATGCTTACGCTTCACGTCTCACTACTGACTAAAAGCTAAAGCATTTGTCAGTAGACACTTTGCCCTATGGGGTCAAAGCTAGAGACCTGACTAGTATTTTTAGATAAAAAGATGGTTCATCTAAAAATACGTCGCACTCTTTCTCGAAAAAAGAAAAGGAATAAATAAAATGACAAATAAAAATGCTTACGCTCAATCGGGTGTGGATGTTGAAGCAGGTTATGAAGTTGTTGAACGTATCAAAAAACACGTTGCCCGTACAGAGCGTGCAGGTGTCATGGGAGCTCTCGGTGGCTTCGGTGGTATGTTCGACCTTTCAAAAACAGGTGTTAAAGAGCCTGTTTTGATCTCAGGTACAGATGGTGTCGGTACTAAACTCATGCTTGCTATTAAGTACGACAAACACGATACTATCGGTCAAGACTGTGTTGCTATGTGTGTTAACGATATCATCGCCGCAGGTGCTGAGCCCCTTTACTTCCTTGACTACGTAGCAACTGGTAAAAATGAACCAGCTAAATTGGAGCAGGTCGTTGCTGGTGTTGCTGAAGGTTGTGTGCAAGCTGGTGCAGCCCTTATTGGTGGTGAAACTGCTGAAATGCCTGGTATGTATGGTGAAGACGACTATGATTTGGCAGGTTTCGCGGTAGGTATCGCAGAAAAATCTCAAATCATCGACGGCTCAAAAGTAGCTGAAGGTGACGTGCTTCTTGGACTTGCTTCAAGCGGTATCCACTCCAACGGTTACTCACTCGTGCGTCGTGTATTTGCTAATTACACAGGGGAAGAAGTTCTCCCAGAGCTTGAAGGCAAAAAACTTAAAGACGTTCTTCTTGAACCAACTCGTATCTACGTCAAAGCAGCTTTGCCACTCATCAAAGAAGAATTGGTTAACGGTATTGCCCACATCACAGGTGGTGGTTTCATCGAAAATGTACCACGTATGTTCTCAGATGACTTGGCTGCTGAAATTGATGAAAGCAAAGTGCCAGTTCTTCCAATTTTTAAAGCCCTTGAAAAATATGGTGAAATCAAACATGAAGAAATGTTTGAAATCTTCAACATGGGTATTGGTCTCATGCTTGCGGTTAAACCAGAAAATGTTGAACGTGTCAAAGAACTTCTTGACGAACCTGTTTATGAAATTGGTCGTATTGTGAAGAAAGATGGCGCAAGTGTGGTGATAAAATAATGGTGAAATCACCATTTTATACGGAGAAATTGTAGAAAGGAGTGTTTAGTTAGCAAGCCTAACTGAACACGGGACTCATTTTCTAGGAAAAAAGAGAAATCATTGCTGGGTGCTTGCACACAAAATGATTTCCTATTTTTCTACGAAACTGTTCGGCTAGCCGAAACGTCCCTTTGTATCGAATATGAAGATTGCTGTTTTTGCCTCTGGCAACGGCTCAAACTTTCAGGTGATTGCGGAACAATTTCCAGTAGAATTTGTTTTTTCAGATCACCGTGATGCCTATGTCTTAGAACGTGCCAAGAATCTTGGTGTGACTAGCCATGCCTTTGAGCTCAAGGAATTTGACAATAAAACGGCTTATGAAGAAGCTATCGTCAAACTCTTGGATGAACACCAGATTGATTTGGTTTGCTTGGCGGGTTATATGAAAATCGTTGGCCCAACCTTGCTGGCAGCTTATGAAGGTCGTATCATAAATATCCACCCGGCTTATCTTCCTGAATTTCCAGGTGCTCATGGCATTGAGGATGCTTGGAATGCAGGTGTTGACCAGTCTGGTGTGACTATTCACTGGGTGGATTCTGGTGTTGATACCGGTAAGGTTATCAAACAAGTCCGTGTGCCACGCCTTGAAGGTGATACCCTTGATACTTTCGAAACTCGTATCCACGAAACAGAGTACAAGCTCTATCCAGAAGTCTTGGATAGTTTGGGAGTTGCACGAAAATAAGAAAGCCCTAGAGCTGAAAGATAATTTTTGACTGTAGCAGCTAAAGAACTTTTTTAAAAAAGGAAAAGAAAGAAAATGACTAAACGAGCACTTATTTCAGTCTCAGACAAAGCGGGCATTGTTGAATTTGCCCAAGAACTCAAGAAACTTGGTTGGGATATCATCTCAACAGGTGGGACCAAAGTTGCCCTTGATAATGCTGGGGTAGACACCATTGCCATCGATGATGTGACTGGTTTCCCAGAAATGATGGACGGTCGTGTGAAGACTCTCCACCCAAATATCCATGGTGGTCTCCTCGCTCGTCGTGACCTCGATAGCCACCTCCAAGCGGCTAAGGATAATAATATCGAACTTATCGACCTTGTTGTGGTAAACCTTTACCCATTCAAGGAAACCATCCTCAAACCAGACGTAACTTATGCTGATGCGGTTGAAAACATCGATATCGGTGGGCCATCTATGCTTCGTTCAGCAGCTAAAAACCACGCTAGCGTAACAGTTGTGGTAGACCCTGCTGACTATGCTGTTGTTCTTGACGAATTGTCAGCAAACGGCGAAACAAGTTACGAAACTCGTCAACGTTTGGCAGCAAAAGTATACCGTCACACAGCTTCATACGACGCTTTGATTGCGGAATACTTCACAGCTCAAGTGGGTGAAACAAAACCTGAAAAACTCACTTTGACCTATGACCTCAAGCAACCAATGCGTTACGGTGAAAACCCTCAACAAGACGCAGACTTCTACCAAAAAGGTTTGCCAACGGCTTACTCAATTGCTTCAGCTAAACAGCTTAACGGTAAAGAATTGTCTTTCAACAATATCCGTGACGCTGATGCCGCTATCCGTATCATCCGTGATTTCAAAGACCGTCCAACAGTTGTGGCTTTGAAACACATGAACCCATGTGGTATCGGTCAAGCTGACGACATCGAAACAGCTTGGGACTACGCTTATGAAGCTGACCCAGTATCAATCTTCGGTGGTATCGTAGTCCTCAACCGTGAAGTTGACGCTGCGACAGCTAAGAAAATGCACGGTGTCTTCCTTGAAATCATCATTGCACCAAGCTACACAGACGAAGCGCTTGAAATCTTGACAACTAAGAAGAAAAACTTGCGTATCCTTGAGTTGCCATTTGACGCTCAAGACGCTAGCGAAGTGGAAGCAGAATACACTGGTGTTGTTGGTGGTCTCCTCGTTCAAAACCAAGACGTTGTTAAAGAAAGTCCAGCTGACTGGCAAGTGGTTACTAAACGCCAACCAACAGAGACAGAAGCGACAGCTCTTGAGTTTGCTTGGAAAGCTATCAAGTATGTGAAATCAAATGGTATCATCGTAACTAATGACCACATGACACTTGGTGTTGGCCCAGGTCAAACCAACCGTGTGGCTTCAGTCCGTATCGCCATTGAGCAAGCTAAAGACCGCCTTGATGGTGCTGTTCTTGCTTCAGATGCCTTCTTCCCATTTGCAGATAACGTAGAAGAAATCGCCAAAGCAGGTATCAAAGCAATCATCCAACCAGGTGGATCAGTACGTGACCAAGAGTCAATCGAAGCTGCTGATAAACATGGTTTGACAATGATCTTTACAGGCGTTCGTCACTTCCGTCATTAAGAATTTACAAAGCATCCAAGAAATTGGATGTTTTTTAGATTCCTTAAGCTTCCTTTAAGCTCTCCAAGTTATACTAATACCATCCTAAATAACTTTTTTCATTTTCATAATCTCCCAAGAGGTGGTCCAAGTGGCTGCCTTTTTTGTGTCCAAATTTGGATACATACCCATATCTCCGAACAAATATGTTATAATGGTTATGTATAATTCGTGAAAATTGCTAATTTTTCCGAATGATTGTCGTTAACGGGCATTTGCCCCTAGTCTTATTTGATATTGAGGTATCTTTCAAATGAAACTTTTGGTTGTTGGTTCTGGTGGTCGTGAACATGCGATTGCCAAGAAATTATTGGAGTCTAAGGACGTTGAGCAAGTTTTCGTGGCTCCTGGTAATGACGGGATGACATTGGACGGTCTTGATTTGATCAATATCGGAATTTCCGAACATTCTAAGCTGATTGACTTCGCAAAAGCGAACGATATTGCTTGGACCTTTATCGGTCCAGATGATGCCCTTGCAGCTGGTATCGTGGATGATTTCAATGCGGCTGGACTCAAAGCCTTTGGTCCTACCAAGGCTGCGGCTGAGCTTGAGTGGTCTAAGGATTTTGCTAAGGAAATCATGGTCAAGTACGACGTTCCGACAGCAGCCTATGGCACATTTTCAGATTTCGAGGAAGCCAAGGCCTACATTGAGGAAAAAGGCGCTCCAATCGTCGTCAAGGCAGACGGCTTGGCCCTTGGGAAAGGTGTCGTCGTTGCTGAAACGGTTGAGCAAGCCGTCGAAGCTGCTCACGAGATGCTTTTGGACAATAAATTCGGTGATTCAGGTGCGCGTGTGGTCATCGAGGAATTCCTTGACGGGGAAGAGTTTTCTCTCTTTGCCTTTGTCAATGGGGAAAAGTTCTACATCATGCCAACGGCTCAGGACCACAAACGTGCTTATGATGGCGACAAGGGTCCTAACACTGGTGGGATGGGTGCCTATGCGCCAGTTCCTCACTTGCCACAGAGCGTGGTTGACACAGCGGTTGACACTATTGTCAAGCCAGTTCTTGAAGGTATGATCAAAGAAGGTCGTCCTTACACTGGTGTCCTTTACGCTGGACTTATCTTGACAGCTGATGGCCCTAAAGTCATCGAGTTCAACTCACGTTTTGGTGATCCTGAAACACAAATCATCTTGCCTCGTTTGACATCTGACTTTGCACAAAACATCACTGACATTTTGGAAGGTAAAGAGCCAGCCATCACTTGGACGGACAAGGGTGTGACACTTGGTGTGGTTGTAGCCTCAAACGGCTACCCACTCGCTTATGAGAAGGGTATCAAACTTCCAGCCAAGACAGAGGGTGACATCATCACTTACTATGCTGGTGCTAAATTCGCTGAAAATGGCCAAGACCTCCTCTCAAACGGAGGACGTGTCTACATGCTTGTCACAACAGCAGATACCGTCAAAGATGGCCAAAACATTATCTACAACGAACTCAGCAACCAAAACACAGAAGGCCTCTTCTATCGTACGGATATCGGTAGCAAGGCTAACAAATAAAACTCTTTGAAAATCTTCGATTGACTGTGTTAAAGCTCCTTGATGAACGTTAGTTCTATCTTCGTCGCTTTGCCTTGTCACTCTGTGATTTTCTTTGAGTTTTCGAATATCAATGCTATTTTAGGCGACGAAGTCGCCAATCCGATAATGGTCGCCGTGGTGAAAAGACCAGAACAGGATCTGTTCTGGTCGGGGGAAACTTTGAGACTTTAGGCTCAAAGTTTAGGAATGAAACCGAAGGTTTGCTTCCGTCCCCACCACCTAAGACCATTATCAAAAAAGAAAAAGGATATTAACTATGAAACCAGTAATTTCCATTATCATGGGCTCAAAATCTGACTGGGCAACCATGCAAAAAGCCGCTGAAGTCCTCGACAACTTTGGTGTCGCTTACGAAAAGAAAGTTGTTTCCGCACACCGTACACCGGACCTCATGTTCAAGCATGCCGAAGAAGCACGTAGTCGTGGCATCAAGGTCATCATCGCAGGTGCTGGTGGCGCTGCTCACTTGCCAGGTATGGTTGCTGCTAAAACAACCCTTCCAGTCATTGGTGTTCCAGTCAAATCACGTGCCCTCAGTGGCGTGGATTCGCTCTATTCTATCGTTCAGATGCCAGGTGGTGTTCCAGTCGCAACCATGGCTATCGGTGAAGCTGGTGCGACTAATGCAGCCCTCTTTGCCCTTCGTCTCCTCTCAGTAGAAGACAAGGCCATTGCGGATGCGCTTGCTAACTTTGCTGAAGAACAAGGAAAAATCGCAGAGGAGTCTACAAATGAGCTCAACTAAAACCATTGGAATCATCGGTGGTGGCCAGCTCGGTCAGATGATGGCTATCTCAGCTATTTACATGGGCCACAAGGTTATCACCCTTGATCCTGCGGCAGATTGTCCATCTTCTCGTGTGTCTGAGGTTATCGTGGCACCTTATGACGATGTGGACGCCCTTCGTCAGTTGGCGGACCGCTGTGATGTTCTCACTTATGAGTTTGAAAATGTCGATGCTGACGGCCTTGATGCTGTTATCAAAGACGGTCTGCTCCCACAAGGAACAGACCTGCTTCGCATTTCTCAAAACCGTATTTTTGAGAAGGACTTCCTCTCAAACAAGGCTAAAGTGACGGTTGCGCCTTATAAGGTCGTGACATCTAGCCTTGATTTGGAAGATATTGACCTTTCTAAAAAATACGTCCTCAAGACAGCGACAGGTGGTTACGATGGCCACGGTCAAAAAGTCATCACATCAGTCGACGATTTGGAAGAGGCAAATGCCCTTGCTAACTCAGCCGAGTGTGTCTTGGAAGAGTTCGTCAACTTCGACCTCGAGATTTCGGTCATCGTGTCTGGTAACGGCAAGGATGTGACGGTTTTCCCAGTTCAGGAAAATATCCATCGCAACAACATCCTCTCTAAAACTATTGTGCCTGCCCGTATTTCTGACAGTCTAGCTGAGAAAGCTAAAGCTATGGCTGTGAAGATTGCTGAGCAACTTAACCTCTCTGGTACCCTCTGTGTGGAAATGTTTGCGACAGCTGATGATATCATCGTCAATGAAATCGCACCACGCCCACACAATTCAGGCCACTACTCAATTGAAGCCTGTGACTTTTCACAGTTTGACACGCATATCTTAGGTGTTCTCGGTGCACCGCTTCCAGCAATCCACCTTCATGCACCTGCTATCATGCTCAACGTCCTCGGCCAACACGTCGAAGCAGCTGAGCGTTATGTCACAGAAAATCCAAGCGCCCACCTCCACATGTATGGTAAACTAGAAGCGAAGCACAACCGCAAAATGGGACATGTGACTTTTTTTAGTGATGAACCAGATAGTGTGGTTGAGTTTGGGAAAGGAATTGATTTTTAGGTGAGAATAGCAATCCTAGGACTCGGAGTTATCGGGACCACTTACGCCTACGCTTTTCAAAAAGCAGGTCATCAAGTAGAACACGTACTTAGAGACAGTAAGCGAAACAATGCTCCAAAATCCCTCTTGGTTGATTTGCTAGATGGTCGCTATCATTCCAAGGGTGAAAACAAACACGACACCTATGAAGTTCATGTGGCAGAAGCTCATTCGGAATATGATTTTATTTTTCTCAGTGTGCGTCATGGTTTTGTCAAAGAAGCCGTGGAAACCTTGCGAAAAAATAATATCAAAGGCACCCTCGTTTTCTTCTGCAATTTCTGGAATACACGAAAAGAGGTCCAAGAGTGGGCAGGAGATTACGACTATATTCTGGCTTTTCCGACAGCGGGCGGTCATATGCAGGAGGACCATTTGGATGGTGTCTTGTTCGACCATTTAATGCTAGAAGGTGAGCAAAAAGCAGACATTTCTAACTATGCTGATCTGACAGATTTATTGACTTCTGCAGATTTGAAGTGGGAAGTTCCTCATGATATGGTCGAGTGGATTTGGATTCACATGGCGATTAATGCGGGTGTTACTTCGACAGCTGCTCGTTCAGGAAATTTGGAAAACCCAGAAGAATTGGCTTTGAACTTGATGAATAGTTCTTCGGAATTATCATTAGCCATCAAGGCCATTCGAGAGGCTTTGAAAGTCGTAGAAGCGCGTGGCGTAAATTTGAAGCTTTACAAAGCTGAACTCTTACCTTACAAAATTCCCTCGTGGATTGCCGGAAAAGCCATGAAAATCATGTTTGCGAAAAATGAGCTGACAAGAAAAATCATGACCTTGCACAATGATAAACAAGATATCTTCTACTGTTGTCAAAGTGTCTATCAGACGGGTCAGGAGTTAGGTGTTGAGATTCCCATTCTTGAAGCAAATATGAAGGGCATTTCGCTTTAGGAGGTTTTTATAATTCAACTCATCGTCAACGCATTTGTTGAATGAAAGCAAAGAAACTGCTGTTGAGGAAGTGATCTTTTCCAGTTTCAATCATGAAAAAGTATAAGCCAAATATCAAGGATTAAAGATTTAATATTCAAACAATTATCTGGCTATTTATGGTTTGTCATTGGACACAGATCTACGTATCCATCAGTGGCAATTGGGAAAGGGAAATTTGAATAAGAAAGGAATTTGTTTAAGGTGGAATACATGGGAAAAACAAGTTTAGAAGAGTTTAGCTTAGGAACATTAAAAGACACTCCTACGGATATAGATTCTTTTGAAATAAATAAATATACCAAAGGATTAAAAGAATTTCTTGTTAACTGCGAAACTCCTATGACCGTTGCGATTCAAGGTGATTGGGGAACGGGTAAGACCAGTATTATGAAACAGGTCAAGAAATTTTTATTAGAAGATAATAAGGATGTTGTTGAAATCATTGAATTTAATACGTGGCAATATTCTCAATTTAATATGGATGAAGATTTAGCGCTCTCATTAATCTGTGAATTAATAGAGAGTTTAAAAGGGGATAAAGGCAGTGTGGATAAAGTTAAAAATATCCTTATTGCGATGTCAAAAATTCCCATTTCTATGTCTGGTTTGAGTGGAGGAGATGAAATTGTAGATAATCTTGTAGAAGCGTTCTCTAAAAAAATATCAAGTTTAAAAGAATTTAAAGCTGAGTTTCAGAAGTTAGTAGATAAAAAAACAGATTTTGATGGTTTAATTTTAAGAAAGCGGAGAGTGATTATTTTTATTGATGATTTAGATCGATTAGCACCCGCTAAAGCTGTTGAACTGTTAGAGGTACTAAAGTTATTTTTAGATTGTGAAGGTTGTGTATTTATTTTAGCAATTGATTCGAATGTAATTATTAAGGGTATTGAAGATAAATATGGTGAGGATCTAGCAAAGGATAAAGGTAAAGCTTTTTTTGATAAAATTATTCAGGTACCTTTTACAGTACCTTTAAAACAGTATGATATGAAAAAATTTATAAAATCAGCTTTAGTAGACGACATAAGTATATTTGATAGTCTAAATAGTGAAGAACTGCTTATTATTGAGAAACTTATTTTGAATTCTTTAGGGAATAATCCTAGGGGGATTAAAAGACTATTTAATCATTATAGTCTGCTACTTTATATTCAAAATATAGAAGATGGGGTTGATGTTAATCAGTGGTCAAATATAGAGAAAATACAACTATTATCTGTATTGTGTCTACAATTAGGATTTGATAATATATATAATACATTTCTTGATATGATAGAATTAGGAAAATTGAAAGATGAATTATATAATTTAGAATCGGATTGGAGTAATCAAGAACCTGGAGTCATTAATGGGGAGGTTGTACGTTTATCAGAAATAGAATTTATAAAGATTTTTCTTGAACCATTCAAACAAAAAAAAGAACTTGATATGGATTCTTTAGAAGCAAAATTAACACTGTCCACATCTACCTCTATGGTAGCACAGCAATATACAGTTACGGGATCTGCTGTTTTTAAAGAATTTTGGAGTGAATTTTCCAAATTTATAAAAACTAAAGATTTTGAGTATGAACATAGTGGCAATGAAGTGAAATCTAGATATTATAGAGTGAAAAATAGCAAACGAGAGTCCCTCCATTGTGAATTCAGGGTAAATAACTCTTCCGTTGGGTTAGTATACGGTGATACTAAGAGGCCAACTTTTAATAAATTATTATTGGATCAAGAGAAACAATTGAAATCAGAGTTTTCAGATTGTGATGTATATATAAGACAATGGGGTAAAAATAATTATAATAATATTCCGGGTATACGTATTATGAACAACTCTATCGGCTTGCAAGATAAGGAAAATTGGAAGAATATTTTTACATGGTTCGTTGATACGCTTAATTCGTTATCTGAATTAATCAATGATGGGAAGAATAAATAAATTTCGTTAGAAAATATAAAAGAGAACCATGATTCTCGTATTCGTATAAAAGAAAACCAGACTAAACTAAAACTTTAAAATTAGAAAGGATAGGACATTAGGTTTAACGGAACTGAACTTGGGCGACCTTCCATATAAAATATAAATACTAGAAAGGAACAAGGGCACTCGTATTCACTAAAACTGAATACGGGCTACGGACTTCCTAATTGTAAACAAAGAAAGGAAATGGGCATCTAGTTTGCAGAACTGAACCCGGGCGGAAAGCTCGGAATTTAGATAAACCTCCTAGGACGCAAGCGTCCGTCGTTGGTTTCCTAAAATTCAGTCGCTTTCTAGTCGTCCTTGGTATCTTAATTATGATTGAACGTTACTCTCGCCCTGAGATGGCGAACATTTGGACTGAAGAAAATAAATACCGTGCTTGGCTTGAGGTGGAAATCTTGGCTGACGAGGCATGGGCTGAGTTGGGAGAAATCCCTAAGGAAGATGTGGCTTTGATTCGTGAAAAAGCGGACTTTGACATCGACCGTATTCTTGAAATCGAGCAGCAAACTCGTCACGATGTGGTTGCCTTCACACGTGCGGTTTCTGAAACGCTTGGTGAAGAGCGTAAGTGGGTTCACTATGGTTTGACTTCTACTGACGTGGTAGATACTGCCTATGGTTATCTCTACAAACAAGCCAACGATATCATCCGCAAGGACCTTGAAAACTTCACTAAAATCGTGGCAGACAAGGCGAAAGAACACAAGTTTACTATCATGATGGGTCGTACCCACGGTGTGCACGCTGAGCCTACAACATTTGGTCTTAAATTGGCCACTTGGTATAGCGAAATGAAACGTAACATCGAGCGTTTCGAGCATGCGGCTGCTGGTGTGGAAGCTGGTAAGATTTCTGGTGCGGTTGGTAACTTTGCCAACATCCCACCATTTGTTGAAAAATACGTCTGCGACAAGCTTGGTATCCGTGCTCAAGAAATCTCTACACAGGTCCTTCCTCGTGACCTTCACGCTGAGTACTTTGCAGTTCTTGCGAGCATTGCAACTTCTATCGAACGCATGGCGACTGAGATCCGTGGTCTTCAAAAATCTGAACAACGTGAAGTGGAAGAGTTCTTCGCTAAAGGTCAAAAAGGGTCTTCAGCAATGCCTCACAAACGTAACCCTATCGGTTCTGAAAATATGACAGGTCTTGCACGTGTTATCCGTGGTCACATGGTAACAGCTTATGAAAATGTGTCACTCTGGCATGAGCGTGATATCTCTCACTCATCAGCTGAGCGTATCATCACACCAGATACAACCATCTTGATTGACTACATGCTTAACCGTTTTGGAAATATCGTCAAGAACTTGACGGTCTTCCCAAAAAACATGATCCGCAACATGAACTCTACATTTGGTTTGATCTTCAGCCAACGTGCGATGCTTACTTTGATTGAAAAAGGCATGACTCGTGAGCAAGCTTACGACCTTGTTCAACCAAAGACTGCCCAATCATGGGATAATCAAGTAGACTTCAAACCACTTCTTGAAGCAGATCCAGAGGTAACTTCTCGCCTCACCCAAGAAGAAATCGACGAGATTTTCAACCCTGTTTACTACACTAAACGTGTTGATGAAATCTTCGAACGCATCGGTTTGGGTGACTAACCTAAACAAAGTAACAGAAAGCAGGGCAGACCTGCTTTTTTTGATGGTGACATTTATGTCACTATTTTTGATTCCTTTTCAGCCTTATAATAGAGTCATCGCTAGAAAACTGTCAGGAAGGAGAAGTTAGCCATCTTAAAAGGACGATTTAACTATTTACCGGAACTTAGCCTCCTAATAGTAAGCATTGCTTATAGTATCATCCGCATCATGAATGATTTTGGAAGTATCAAAGCCCCTCTCGGTTTTTAGATATGGATATTCCTAGTGGTTCCTTACTGTTACTTATTTTACTTATTATTTTAAAAAGTGATGTAAGATAATAATTTCTTAAGTTACCTTTAAGCTTATTAAAGTATATTATAACCATCCTAATAAAGCAGCTAGCAGTAAACAAAACTTTTCATAACAAATCTCCCCGAAGAAAGTCTAGAAATCTAGGCTTTTTTCTTCTTTTTTGAGGTTTTATTAGGATATTTTAAGAAAACACTTGAAAACCCTTCCAAAACAAGGTAATATAGTTATATAAAGATTCTATTGGACAAGCGGTCACTTTGGAGGATTAGGAAGAAGAGGTTGGGAAGCCTGTACAATCGTATCTTTTCAGTGGTCTCTGGGCTGCTGTGAAAATCCCTTTGGGGATTTTTTTCTGTGATTTAAGGTTTCTTTAAGGTAGAGAGGTTATACTTTAAGTCTCCTAAATAACTTTTACTGAACCTTGTTCAGTAAGTCTCGTTGGCTTACACTTTTTGTAGAACAACGAACTTTTCTTTTTCATAATCTCCAAAAGAGCTCAACACCATGTGTTGGGTTCTTTTTTTGGTCACTAAAAAAACGCCCTTAGGCGTTTTAAATATGGCTTACATCTCGTCTGGAGCTTCAACACCGAGAAGGCGAAGGGCTTCTTTGAGGACTGTTGCTGTTGCGTAGCAAAGAGCCAAACGGCTGTCACGTTCTGGGCTTTCGTCCAAGATACGTGTGTGCGCATAGTATTTGTTGAAGGCTTGGGCCAAGCTGATAGCAAATTTAGCAACGATAGATGGTTCAAAGTTATCTGATGCACGGTTGATGATACGTGGGAAGTCTTGGATGAGTTTGATGATTTCCCAGCTTTCAACGTCGTTTAGGCTGTATGTGGCATCTGCAGATGGCGTGAAGTCAGCCTTGCGCAAGATAGATTGGATACGAGCGTGAGCATACTGTACGTAAGGTCCAGTTTCCCCCTCGAAGGATACCATGGCATCAAGGTCGAAGTCATAACCATTCATGCGGTCTGTTTTAAGGTCGTAGAACTTGATAGCTCCGACACCAACAGCGTGGGCAACAGCTTCCTTGTTAGGCAAGTTTGGATTCTTAGCTTCGATTTGAGCTTGAGCACGGTTAACAGCTTCAGCGATAGTTGGCTCAAGTAAGATAACGTTACCCTTACGAGTTGACAATTTCTTACCGTTCTTAGTTACTAGACCAAAGGCAACGTGAGTCATGTCGTCAGACCAGTCGTAACCCATTTCTTTAAGAACAGCTTTCAACTGTTTGAAGTGGGCAGATTGTTCATTACCAACCACATAGATGGCTTTGGCAAAGTCGTAAGTACGTTTACGGTAGAGGGCAGCAGCCAAGTCACGTGTGATGTAAAGAGTTGCACCATCTGATTTTTTGATGAGGGCTGGGTGTTCGATACCGTATTTTTCAAGGTTAACCACTTGGGCACCTTGAGATTCTTGGAGAAGTCCTTTTTCTGTCAAGATGTCAACGACTTCATCCATCTTATCATTGTAGAAAGCTTCACCGTTGTAGCTATCAAATGAAACACCAAGTTCATCATAGAGACGGTTGAATTCTACTAAGCTTTCGTCACGGAACCATTGCCAGAGGGCAGTTGCTTCCTCGTCACCAGCTTCCAATTTACGGAACCATTCACGAGCTTCTTCATCTACAGATGGGTCTTCTTCAGCTTCAGCATTGATACGCACATAAAGTTGAAGGAGTTCATTGATAGGGTTGGCTTTGACAGCTTCCTCGCTACCCCATTTCTTATAGGCAACAATCAGCATACCAAACTGTTTACCCCAGTCACCCAAGTGATTGATGCGGACTGGTTTGTAGCCTTGTTTAGCTACGATGTTGGCAAGAGCGTCAGCGATAACTGTTGAACGCAAGTGACCGATAGAGAAAGGTTTAGCGATGTTAGGACTAGACATATCAAAGGCAATGTTACGTCCGTGACCGATGTTTTGGTCAGCGTAGTGGCTGCCTTGAGCGATGACTTGTCCAAGAACGTCCGCTGAGATTTTTGATTTATCAAGGAAAAAGTTGATGTAAGGACCAACAGCTTCAACCTTTTCAAAGTTTGAGGCATCGATTTTTTCAGCGATGTCTGCTGCAATCATTTGAGGAGCCTTACGCAAGACTTTAGCCAATGAGAAGGCAGGAAAGGCGAGGTCTCCCATGTCAGCATTTTTAGGGGTTTCAAGCAGATTTTGAATGTTTTCTTGTTCCAATTCAGGAACAACTTTGGCAATTTCTGCTGCAATGAGTTCTTTAGTATTCATAGGTACTCCATTTCAAATCTTGTCATTCATACCTATTTTACCATTATTTTAGTTAATAGGGTAGGGACAAGAAAGCATCTATTAGGAAGAATTCCATGAAAAAATACAAAAATTCTGTTATAATATGCAAAGAATATACATAAAAAGAGGAAAGATAATGAAGAGAGATCGTCAAGCTGTTATCAAACAGATGATTTCAAGAGATAAGATTGGGACACAAGAGGAAATTAAGCAACGCCTAGAGGCGGAAGGTATCACGGTTACTCAGGCTACCTTGTCACGTGACTTGCGTGAGATTGGCCTCTTGAAGCTTCGTGATGAAGAAGGCAGACTCTACTATAGTTTGTCTGAGCATGTGCTTCCAAGTTTGGATCCTACGGTTAAGGACTATGTTAAATCAGTTTCACGTGCTCAGTTTATGCTGGTCCTTCACACAGAGTTGGGTGAAGCTGATGTTTTGGCCAACTTAATTGACAGTGATGGCAACCCTGAAATTTTAGGAACCGTTGCTGGTGCAGATACCCTCTTGGTAATCTGTAAGGATGCTGTGGTTGCTGAAAAACTGGAAAGCGAGTTTCACTGATGAACACTCCTCATCAGGATCTCCAAAAAGCCAAAGAAGAGTTAATCGACCTCCTCAAACACCATGAGGCGGTTCTTGCTTTTCAAGATGCTGAGAAGGCCATTGGACAGGTACCTCAAATCAGTCATCTAGCTGGACAGATGAAGGCTTATCAACAAGAAGCAGTGCTTTTTCAAAAAATTGAGAAACAACGTGCCTATGAGGAGGCAGGCGAACAAGCAGATTTGATTCAGCATGAGTTGGAAAATTTGCCTATTGTTCAGGACTACCGTCAAAAAATGCAGGATGCCAGTGACTTGATCCAATATGTGACTAAGTCTATCGAAGAAAGGATTAACGAGGAGTTAAGACATGGTTAAGGAAAAAATATCTCCAGGAATGCAGCAGTATTTGGATATCAAGGAAAATTATTCAGATGCTTTTTTGCTCTTTCGTATGGGTGATTTTTACGAATTATTTTATGATGATGCCGTTAAGGCTGCCCAGATTTTGGAAATTAGCCTAACCAGTCGTAATAAGAACGCCGATAATCCCATTCCTATGGCTGGTGTTCCTTATCATTCAGCTCAAGCCTATATTGATGTCTTGGTTGAGATGGGCTACAAGGTAGCCATTGCTGAGCAGATGGAGGATCCTAAACAGGCTGTTGGTGTGGTTAAGCGTGAGGTGGTTCAGGTTATCACGCCAGGGACAGTGGTTGACAGTTCTAAACCTGATAATGCCAACAATTTCTTGGTAGCCATTGACAAGGCTGGAAGTCGTTTTGGTCTGGCCTATATGGATGTGTCAACGGGTGAATTTTTTGCGACAGAGTTGGACGATTTCAGTTCAGTTTGTAGTGAAATTCAGAACCTTAAGGCACGTGAAGTAGTAGTTGGTTATGATTTACCTGAAGCTGATGAACAAGTTTTGGTGAAGCAACTCAACCTTCTACTCTCTAAGGAAACAGAGGTTTACGATGATGTCCACTTGATTGACACTAGCTTGACAGACTTGGAAAGCAGTGTAGCGGGTAAACTTCTCCAGTATGTGCACCGTACTCAGATGCGTGAGCTCAGCCATTTACAAAAGGCTCAGCACTATGAGATTAAGGATTACTTGCAGATGTCCTATGCGACCAAGTCGAGTTTGGATTTACTGGAAAATGCTAGAACAGGCAAGAAACACGGTTCTCTTTTCTGGCTCTTGGATGAAACCAAGACAGCTATGGGAATGCGTCTCTTACGAACTTGGATTGACCGTCCTTTAGTGAATCAGGCTGCAATCATGGAGCGCCAGAATATTATCCAAGTATTCTTGGACAATTTCTTCGAGCGTAGTGATCTGACTGAGAGTCTTAAAGGGGTTTACGATATTGAGCGCTTGGCTAGTCGTGTTTCCTTCGGCAAGGCTAATCCTAAAGATTTGATTCAACTAGGTCATACCCTAGCTCAGGTTCCAGTTATTAAGTCGATTTTGGAGTCTTTTAATGATGAGGCCTTGTCACGTCTTTTACAAGAGTTAGATGCTCTGCCAGAATTAGAGAGTCTGATTCGGTCGGCTATTGATCCCGATGCTCCAGCAACCATTACAGAAGGTGGCATTATCCGTGCTGGTTTTGATGAGACCTTGGACAAGTATCGCAAGGTGATGAGTGAGGGGACATCATGGATTGCAGACATCGAAGCCAAGGAACGTGAAGCGTCTGGTATTACAACACTAAAAATTGATTATAACCGTAAAGATGGTTATTACTTCCATGTGACCAACTCTAACCTTAGCTTGGTTCCTGACCATTTCTTCCGCAAGGCAACCTTGAAAAATTCAGAGCGCTTTGGAACTGCTGAGTTGGCTAAGATTGAAGGTGAAATGCTTGAGGCACGTGAAAAATCATCAACGCTAGAGTATGATATTTTCATGCGTGTCCGTGAGCAGGTTGAACGCTATATTGACCGTCTGCAATCTTTGGCTAAGGCCATTGCGACAGTCGATGTGCTTCAGAGTTTGGCAGTTACAGCTGAGACTAATCATTATGTTCGTCCTGTGTTCAATGATGAGCATCGTATCGTTATTGATCAAGGCCGTCATGCGGTGGTTGAGAAGGTTATGGGCGTTCAGGAATACATTCCAAACACGATTACCTTTGACAGTCAGACCAATGTTCAGCTCATCACAGGACCAAATATGAGTGGTAAATCTACTTATATGCGTCAGTTGGCCTTGTCAGTCGTTATGGCTCAGATGGGGTCTTACGTACCAGCAGATAGTATTGATTTGCCAGTTTTTGACGCCATCTATACACGTATTGGTGCTGCAGATGACTTGATTTCAGGTCAGTCGACCTTCATGGTTGAGATGATGGAGGCTAATCAGGCCATTAAGCGGGCAACACCTAATTCCTTGATTATTTTTGATGAGTTGGGACGTGGGACAGCCACCTATGATGGTATGGCTTTGGCCCAGTCTATCATCGAGTTTATTCATGACAAGGTGGGGGCTAAAACCATGTTTGCTACCCACTATCATGAGTTGACAGCCCTGTCAAATACTTTGACACACCTTGTCAACGTTCATGTGGCGACACTTGAAAAGGACGGAGAGGTGACTTTCCTTCACAAGATTGTCGATGGCCCAGCCGATAAATCTTATGGTATTCATGTGGCTAAGATTGCAGGTTTACCAGCAGATTTACTGGAACGTGCTGACACCATCTTGACACAATTAGAGGGCGAGACAGTTACCATCCAACCTCAGGAAAAGGTATCGCCTCAAGAGAAGCCTGCCACTGAAACGCATATTAACGAGCAAATCTCACTCTTTGATGATTTTACTGAAAATCCGGTTCTTCAAGAGTTACGTGATTTGGATATTTACAATATGACACCGATGCAGGTCATGATGGCTGTAGCAGATTTAAAACAGAAACTATAAAAGAAGCTTGTCATTGACAGGCTTCTTGTCTTTTATAGGTGTTTCAATTCTTGGTTGAGTTGTTCAATATCCTTTTTCATTTTCCAATAAGAGAAGACCCAAACGAGGAGATAGATAAAGCTGAATTCAATGACTAGCTCCAAGTAGAAAGTTAAACGTAGAGGGAACCATCCGCTGAGGGTAGCTAGTGGAATGAAACCTAGACAGGTCAAGGCGTAGTGAGTGAGGGTTGCACGAAGCAAACTCCATTCAGCCTTACGGAAAATATAACTAGCGACTTCAAAGAGGATACCGATAGCAAACCAAGTGATGAGGCAGTAGGCCAATACCAAAGATCCGTGAACCTGATGTGACGTCATCCATTGTCCAATAGCTGAATGAGGATTAAGAGGCATGTAGCTTGGTGCCCAGATAAGAGACATAATCATGGATACGGCAAGTCCGATAAGGATGCCCTTTGTGCCTGATTTAAAAAGTTGCTTTTTCATTGTAATTTCTCCTTTATTGCTTTGAGGTAACGGCGTGATGAGTAGGTGGTTTCCTTGTTTTTAAGGTGAATTTCAACGAGGCCGTTAGGAGTAATGTTGAAGTGTTCAATTTCTTTGAGGTTGACAATCTCTGATTGTGAGATTTTGATAAAGTAAGATGGCAGTTTTTCTAAAACTTGATAGAGACGTAAGCCTAAGTGGTACTCTCCTTGAATAGTTTCAGCTAGAACTTGACGATTTTCGATGTAAATTCTGGAAATAACATTAGACTCGATGAGATAGGTTTCGCCATCTTTTTTTCCTTTGAGTCGTTGGTTATCATCCAAAGATTCGACAAACTCGACCACTTGCTGAATCTTGGGCGTTCGACTAGGTGCTTGAATCTGCAACGTTTCTTCTTGAAATACCGAGTCAATCTGAACTTTTAGTTTCATAACTATCCTTTCTTATTTGTAATTGAGGAGGCCTCCTCCCTTTCACACCTTTATTAAACACTATTTACTAGCCCACAGCAACAGCGTTTGTCTATGTGGTCCTATGTGGTGTCTAAGTGGTTGAAAATATTTTCGAAAACCCCTATACTTAATGAAAACGTACTGACGAGGTAATCACATGAAATCTATAACGAAATGGCTAGCAGGAATTTTTCTTGCCTGCAGTCTAATTTTGAGCTTTTCTACACCTTTTGAAAAGGCACTAACACTGAACTTGCTTTTGCTTTATTTCTTTGTTAAGCAGTTTATGGATTCGACAAGCTCACCCAAAACCTACCAATGGATTTTCCAAGTCACCTACCTCTTGATTTTTTCTGGGCTCATTTGGTTCAACCTTCGTCATGGGGATATGATTGTTATAGCTACAGCCTTATCTTGGCTAACAGTTGTGTGTGAGTTATGGCTTTATAGGAAGCATCAGTAACAGTTAGAAACAATGTTCTATCAACCTTTTAGAAGGGAAAATAATAATTATGCCAAAAATCATCGAATTGCCTGAGGTGTTAGCCAACCAGATTGCTGCTGGTGAGGTCGTAGAGCGTCCAGCCAGTGTTGTTAAAGAGTTGGTGGAAAATGCTATTGATGCAGGTAGCACCCAGATTACCATTGAAGTTGAAGAATCAGGCCTCTCAAAAATTCAAATCACAGACAATGGCGAAGGAATGGCTCAAGCTGATGTGGCCATGAGTTTGCGCCGTCATGCAACAAGTAAAATCAAAAATCAAGGAGATCTCTTTCGTATTCGAACCCTTGGTTTTCGAGGTGAGGCCCTCCCCTCTATAGCTTCTATCAGTTACTTAACTATTGTGACAGCAGCGGATGGAGAAGCCTACGGGACTAAACTGGTTGCCAAAGGTGGAGAAATTGAGAGTCAGGATCCTATTTCAACACCGGTTGGAACAAAGATTACCGTTGAAAATCTATTTTATAACACCCCAGCTCGTCTCAAGTATATGAAGAGTTTACAGGCTGAGTTGGCTCATATTGTCGATGTTGTCAATCGTCTGAGTCTAGCTCATCCCGAGGTTGCCTTTACCTTACTTAATGATGGTCGTCAGTTGACACAGACATCAGGTACTGGAGACCTCCGTCAAGCTATTGCTGGTATTTATGGTTTGACAACGGCTAAAAAAATGGTGGAAATTTCAAATTCTGATCTTGATTTTGAAGTTTCTGGATATGTTAGTCTCCCTGAGTTAACCCGTGCGAATCGTAACTACATCACGATTCTCATTAACGGACGTTATATTAAAAACTTCCTGCTTAACCGTGCTATTTTTGATGGTTATGGTTCTAAACTCATGGTAGGACGCTTCCCTATTGCGGTTATTGATATTCAGATTGATCCTTATTTGGCTGATGTCAATGTTCACCCAACCAAGCAGGAAGTACGTATTTCTAAAGAAAAAGAGCTCATGGCCCTTATCAGCTCTGCCATTGCTCAAAGCCTCAGAGAGCAGGATTTGATTCCTGATGCCCTTGAAAATCTAGCCAAGTCTAGTACCAGAGGTGCAGCTAAGCCAGTTCAAACCAGTCTTCCACTCAAACAAACCAATCTTTACTATGATAGCAGTCGTAATGATTTCTTTGTCAAACCAGAGACAGTCCAAGAAGATATCAAACCTCTTGTATCAGAGTCAGAGTCTCCAGTTTCATCGGTAGAAAATAAACCGCAACCTTCTGTTAAACAGGCACAACGTTCAGTAGATGAAGGTGATAGCGAACACGAAAAACTTGATTATAAAAACAAGGCGAAAATGAAGCGCATGCTTGAAAATCTGGATAATGAGGAAACATCAACCTTCCCTGAATTAGAGTTTTTTGGTCAAATGCATGGAACCTATCTCTTTGCGCAAGGACAAGGTGGACTTTACATCATTGACCAACATGCTGCTCAAGAACGTGTCAAGTATGAGTACTATCGTGAAAAGATCGGTGAGGTTGACAGCAGTTTACAACAGCTCTTGGTTCCCTATCTCTTTGAATTTTCAGGTTCAGATTACATCAGTTTACAAGAAAAAATGCCCCTTCTGAACCAGGTTGGTATCTATTTAGAGCCTTATGGGAATAATACCTTCATTCTTCGTGAACATCCTATCTGGATGAAGGAAGAAGAGATTGAATCAGCAGTCTATGAAATGTGTGACATGCTTCTTTTGACGAATGAAGTGTCTGTTAAGACCTACCGTGCTGAGTTGGCCATCATGATGAGTTGTAAACGTTCAATCAAGGCTAATCATGCACTTGATGATTACTCTGCGCGTGACCTCCTAGTACAGCTTGCACAGTGTAAAAATCCCTACAATTGCCCTCACGGACGTCCAGTACTTGTCAACTTTACCAAGTCTGATATGGAAAAAATGTTCCGTCGTATCCAAGAAAATCATACGAGTCTACGTGACCTAGGGAAGTATTAAAACTTTTTTTGGTCTTGCTTTACGAATAGGAATGTTAGATTTATAATAGTGGTGAAGATGAGGAATCTTCTAATGTTTTAGCGGATCATTGTAGGATGATTGCCTGATTTTTAAGTTAGGAGGTATAGTGATGAGACACCTAACAAAAACTAATAAACACTTTTTACTTGTTGGCTTAACATTTTTAGCGACTAGCTTGATTTTCTATATTTTGGCCTGGTTAGGTCAACCAAGTTTGGAGAATATTCTCGTAAATGTTTCTAGCATTGCCTTTACTTTAGGCGTTGTAACATATATTCTATTAGGTCTAAAGATGATTACAGATACTTTAAAGACGAGTAGTCATCCTTAAAATAGAGCAAACAGAATCCACTTTCGAGTGGATTTTTTGTTACAATAGTACAGCAGTGCTTGAGATGACAAATAAACATTCAAGGCAATTATCTTACGAGTATAAAATGATAAAGCAAACCATTGAAGAAACGAACGAGAAAGGAAATCACACGCTATGTATGATTACATCAAGGGAACTCTAGTGAAAATTACCGCCAAGTATATTGTTATAGAAGCAAACGGCTTAGGTTATATTGTCACTGTAGCGAATCCATATAGTTTTTCTGACCAAATGAATCAGACTATCCAAGTCTATCTTCATCAGGTTATTAGAGATGATGCCCACCTTCTTTTTGGTTTTCATACTGAAGATGAAAAAGAGGTCTTCCTTAAGCTTATTTCAGTTTCTGGAATAGGTCCGACGACTGCCCTAGCCATTGTTGCTGTAGATGATAATCAAGGCTTGGTGGCTGCCGTTGATAATAGTGACATCAAATACTTGATGAAGTTTCCAAAGATTGGTAAAAAGACAGCTCAACAAATGGTTCTGGACTTGGCAGGGAAATTTGCAGAGCTACCAACAGAAACGACCAAGACGACACCAAGTCAACCTGAAGGGAATTATCAATTGGATGAGGCTATGGAAGCCTTGCTTGCTCTTGGTTATAAAGCCGCAGAACTTAAGAAAATCAAAGCCTTCTTCGAAGGTACTAATGAAACGGCAGAGCAATACATTAAATCAGCTCTTAAGATGTTGATGAAATGAGGTAAGCAATGGTCAATCGTTGTCGTTGGGTTCCAACAAACAATAAATTATATTGTGATTATCATGACAAGGAGTGGGGAAAGCCTATTGGTGACGACCAAAAACTTTTTGAGCTGCTTTGCTTAGAAAGTTATCAGTCAGGGCTTTCTTGGTTAACCGTTTTAAATAAAAGACAGGCCTTTAATCGTGTTTTTCATGATTATGATATTGAGCGTGTTGCCCGGCTTAGTCTAAGTGAACTTGAAGATGCGCTTCAAAATCCAGACATCATTAGGCACAAACTTAAGCTAGAAGCAACCGTAAATAATGCCAAACAAGTACTAAAAATCCAAGATGAATTTGGCTCCTTGTCCCATTATTTTTGGCATTTCTTTGACGGAAAGCCCTTGATAAATAATGTTCCCACATATAAGGACGTCCCATCATCAACTGACTTATCCCAACAGATTGCCAAAAATCTAAAAAAGAGAGGGTTCAAATTTTTAGGACCGACTACTATATATTCATTTTTACAAGCCGCAGGATTTGTGAATGATCATGAAAACAACTGTGACTTCAAATAAATGAGTAGATTTGATTGACAAGACGAGAAAAACATGTTAGTTTATAAACGAACATGTTTTTGAGATTATTTTACGAATAGTAATACAGGTGAACCAATGAAAGCTGAATTGATTGCAGTAGGAACTGAAATCCTAACCGGGCAAATCACCAATACCAATGCCCAATTTTTATCTGAGAAACTAGCTGAACTAGGAATTGACGTGTATTTTCACACAGCAGTAGGAGATAATGAAAACCGCCTACTTTCAGTTCTTGATCAAGCCAGTCAGCGTAGTGATTTAGTCATACTTTGTGGTGGACTTGGCCCTACTGAGGACGACCTAACCAAGCAAACACTGGCTAAGTTCTTAGGAAAAGAACTCGTTTTTGATGAGGAAGCTAGTAAAAAACTGGATAGTTTCTTTGCTACTCGTCCTAAACACACACGAACGCCTAATAATGAACGTCAAGCACAAATTGTTGAGGGGGCTATTCCCTTGCAAAACCCGACAGGTCTTGCAGTTGGAGGCATCATTACTGCTCAAGGGGTGACCTATGTAGTCTTACCTGGTCCACCAAGTGAACTCAAACCTATGGTGAATCAAGAACTTATTCCAGCTCTTACAGAGAATCACTCAAGTCTTTATTCGAGAGTCCTAAGATTCTTTGGCGTTGGAGAAAGTCAATTAGTGACTATTCTGAAGGAGTTTATTGTTAACCAAACGGATCCAACCATAGCTCCATACGCTAAAGTGGGGGAAGTAACACTTCGCTTGTCAACAAAGGCTTCTTCGCAAGAAGAAGCAGATCAAAAACTAGATGTTTTAGAGAAACAAATTCGTTCGACTAAAACTCTAGATGGAAAATCCTTATCTGATTTCATTTATGGATATGGAGAGTCTAATAGTTTAGCCTTTGAAGCTTTTCGCTTGCTTAAGCACCATGGCAAGACTATCACTGCAGCTGAAAGCCTAACAGCAGGTTTATTTCAGGCTAGTATTGCTGATTTTTCAGGGGCCTCACAAGTATTTAAAGGTGGATTTGTTACTTATAGCATTGAAGAAAAAGCTAAAATGTTGGATATTCCCTTGTCGCAACTAGAAGAACATGGTGTTGTCAGTCATTTTACTGCAGAAAAAATGGCTGAAGGTGCTCGAGCTAAAACAGATAGCGATTATGGAATTGCACTTACCGGTGTAGCTGGACCAGATTCATTAGAAGGACACCCAGCAGGTACGGTATTTATTGGTATTGCTGATAGGAATCAAGTAAGGTCAATCAAGGTTGTTATAGGTGGAAGAAGTCGTTCTGATGTTAGATATATTAGTACCCTCTATGCCTTTAACCTAGTTCGCCAAGCTTTATTACAAGAAGACAACTTGATTTAAGTTTGTCTTTAACTATAGAAAGAAGAGGAAAATAAGTGGCTAAGAAAACAAAGAAAACAGAAGAAATTACAAAGAAATTTGGAGATGAGCGTCGTAAAGCACTTGATGATGCTTTGAAGAATATTGAAAAAGATTTTGGTAAAGGTGCAGTGATGCGTCTTGGTGAGCGTGCAGAGCAGAAAGTTCAAGTTATGAGTTCAGGCTCGCTAGCTTTGGATATTGCTCTTGGTGCAGGTGGTTATCCTAAAGGTCGTATTATTGAAATTTACGGACCAGAATCATCAGGTAAGACAACTGTAGCCCTCCATGCTGTTGCTCAAACACAAAAAGAAGGCGGAATTGCTGCCTTTATCGATGCAGAGCATGCCCTTGACCCTGCTTATGCGGCAGCCCTAGGTGTTAATATTGATGAGCTTCTTTTGTCACAACCTGATTCAGGTGAACAAGGTCTCGAAATTGCCGGTAAGCTGATTGACTCTGGTGCAGTTGATTTGGTTGTTGTTGACTCAGTTGCAGCTTTGGTACCTCGTGCAGAAATTGATGGAGATATTGGTGACAGCCATGTCGGACTTCAAGCGCGTATGATGAGTCAAGCCATGCGTAAGCTTTCTGCTTCTATCAACAAAACAAAAACAATTGCTATCTTCATTAACCAATTGCGTGAAAAAGTTGGTATTATGTTTGGTAATCCAGAAACAACCCCTGGTGGACGTGCTCTAAAATTCTATGCATCAGTACGTCTTGATGTACGTGGAAATACGCAAATCAAAGGGACTGGTGATAAAAAAGACCAAAATGTTGGTAAGGAAACTAAAATTAAGGTTGTTAAAAACAAGGTTGCTCCACCATTTAAAGAAGCCTTTGTTGAAATTATGTATGGTGAAGGGATTTCACAAACAGGTGAGCTTGTAAAAATCGCTAGTGACTTAGGCATTATTCAAAAAGCTGGAGCGTGGTTCTCATACAATGGAGAGAAGATTGGTCAAGGATCTGAAAATGCTAAAAAATATTTGGCAGATCATCCAGAAATTTTTGAAGAAATTGATCATAAAGTACGTGTACACTATGGTTTGATTGAACCAGATGAAGAGGATATTGTTGAAGAAGCACAAGTTGAAGAAACATCTGATGAACTTGTTTTAGACCTAGATTCAACCATTGAAATTGAAGAATAAGTGTAAAAGAGCCGACGAGCTCTTTTTTTCTGTTTTAATCTCTTGAATATACAATATAAGTGCACAAT
>NZ_KV832537.1:0-373 GCF_001837455.1 Streptococcus sp. HMSC068F04 | reverse complement strand
TTTATGCCGGCTACATGACTTGAACACGCGACCCTCTGATTACAAATCAGATGCTCTACCAACTGAGCTAAGCCGGCTAACTTTTCTATAATGCGGGTGAAGGGACTTGAACCCCCACGCCGTTAAGCGCCAGATCCTAAATCTGGTGCGTCTGCCAATTCCGCCACACCCGCATATATGACCCGTACTGGGCTCGAACCAGTGACCCATTGATTAAAAGTCAATTGCTCTACCAACTGAGCTAACGAGTCTCAAATATTTCTACTTGACGGTCCCGACGGGAATCGAACCCGCGATCTTCGCCGTGACAGGGCGACGTGATAACCGCTACACCACGGGACCTATGGGAGTTAACGGGATCGAACCGCTGACC
>NZ_KV832536.1:392-870 GCF_001837455.1 Streptococcus sp. HMSC068F04 | reverse complement strand
CTCAACAAGTGCCAGTGAATCGGCAAGTACTTCAGCGTCACAGAGCGCCTCAACCAGTGCGAGTGAGTCAGCAAGTACGTCTGCATCAATGAGCGCTTCAACGAGTGCCAGCGAGTCCGCAAGTACGTCAGCGTCGATGAGTGCCTCAACGAGCGCCAGTGAGTCCGCAAGTACGTCGGCATCCATGAGCGCTTCAACAAGTGCGAGCGAGTCCGCAAGTACGTCAGCGTCACAGAGTGCCTCAACCAGCGCTAGCGAATCAGCAAGTACCTCGGCCTCAATGAGTGCATCAACGAGTGCATCTGAATCAGCCAGCACTTCAGCATCGCAAAGTGCTTCAACCAGCGCTAGCGAATCGGCAAGTACTTCAGCGTCCATGAGCGCTTCAACGAGTGCAAGTGAGTCAGCAAGTACGTCTGCCTCAATGAGCGCCTCAACAAGTGCTTCAGAGTCAGCAAGTACAAGTGCTTCCATGAGC
>NZ_KV832536.1:0-292 GCF_001837455.1 Streptococcus sp. HMSC068F04 | reverse complement strand
GTCAGCAAGTACTTCAGCATCCATGAGTGCATCAACAAGTGCCAGTGAATCGGCAAGTACATCAGCGTCACAGAGCGCCTCAACAAGTGCGTCAGAATCCGCAAGTACGTCAGCATCGCAAAGTGCATCAACGAGCGCCTCAGAGTCCGCAAGTACGTCGGCATCCATGAGCGCTTCAACAAGTGCGAGTGAGTCAGCAAGTACTAGCGCCTCCATGAGTGCATCAACCAGTGCTTCAGAATCCGCAAGTACGTCGGCTTCCATGAGTGCGTCAACAAGCGCTAGCGAATCC
>NZ_KV832535.1:0-225 GCF_001837455.1 Streptococcus sp. HMSC068F04 | reverse complement strand
CCTGATTCTTGTGTTCCTTTGGCACTGGTAGTGTCGCTATTGATTGAACCGGTGTACGCTGGATTGACAGGCTGAACTACAGCTTCACCCTCGTGACCAACTTCCTGGGTGCCATTGGCACTGATTGGTCCTGTATACTCTGGGGCTACGGGTTGAACTAGAGCTTCACCTTCGTGACCTGATTCTTGCGTACCTTTGGCACTGATTGGGCCGGTATATTCTGGG
>NZ_KV832534.1:13146-41114 GCF_001837455.1 Streptococcus sp. HMSC068F04 | reverse complement strand
CGAAACGGACTTAAAGTCACAAAATAAAACCTAAAACTCTCGGGAATTAATCTTCCGAGAGTTTTTTAGTCTTAATCAAGCTCTGTTTGAATCAACACGACGAGTTCTTCCTCATTAGGAATACTGCTAACCGCAGTCGGCTCAGGTAAAGGCTTATCTTCATACCCTTTAATAATATGTGATAAAAACACAGATGCTTTCGTCATGGCAAGAGGCAAAGAATCTGCCCTAATGCTACGACCAAAGTCAGGAAAACTAATTTGATAACCTTCCTCAATCGTGTGAAAAATCGCTGGATATTCGTATAACATGTCTCTTCCCCCATTTCAATACTAGACTCCTCTATGATAGGATGAGTTTGAGGAGAAGTCAACCAAAAATCGTTACAAAGAGAGGGTGAAACCATTCGAAACAAGGCAGCAAAGTTAAAATAAGGCTGAGTCCGTATTCAACTTGAGAAAGTGGCACCGAATCGGTGCTTTTTGGGTATACAAATAGTCCTTTGGATGATTCCAAAGGACTATTTATATATCTACTATTTCCTAACCTCATCCAAAATCTCGATTACCTTATACAAGTCTCGTTCTGTGATTTGGTAAGGAGCTTGTTCACGGACAATTGGTTTGGCACAAAAGGCGATGCCGATACCAGCTGTCTTAATCATAGGTAAATCATTGGCACCGTCACCCATTGCAATGGTTTGCGAGAGTTCGAGACCATTTTCTGCTGCCCAATCTTTGAGTTTGGCTACCTTGACATCTTTGGTAACAATCTCACCATAAACCTTACCAGTTAAGACACCATCAACCACCTCTAGGTGATTAGCCTTGACATAATCAATTCCTGCTTCAGCTGCTAGTCTATCCACAGTCTCATGGAAGCCTCCAGAAACCAAGCCTACCTTAAAGCCACGGGCGTGAAGTTTATCCACAAGTTTCTTGGCTCCTTTGTTGAAATGAATACGAGCATAGACCTTATCAAATATACTCTCTGGCAATCCCTTGAGGGTCGCTACACGCTCATTTAAGGCCTGTCTAAAATCCAATTCTCCACGCATGGCACGCTCTGTGATTTCAGCAACTTCTTGACCAACGCCTGCTTCTTCACCCAATAAATCGATAACTTCTTCTTGGACTAGCGTTGAATCTACGTCCATAACTAATAAACCTTTAACTTCTGACATAATTACCTCGATTCTTTGATGCCTATCTAAGCCTTCACTAGATTTAATTTTAATATGAAATGAAAAACGGACCTTACAAAAAATTCTGGACCCTAGTCCAGAATCTTTCTCTTACATACGAATTTGTTCGCGTGTCTTCTCGTAAGATGATACAAAACGATCTGTCACACCTGGTTCAACTGTTTCCAAGGCATAAGAGATTTCTTCCAAAGATGCATCATAATCATGATCAACTTCAAACAATTTAAGTGCATGCTCAAAGCTACTTTGAACAGCAGGTTCGAACGAACGGTAGCGATTTGAGTATTGCAAGAGTTGCTCAGTCAAGGTTGCATTTTGAACCACCAAGTAGGCAGTTTCTTCCAAATGATCAATGGCATTTTTAGATGTTTCTGTCAAACGCATGACCGCATCGATATTGATACGTCCACGGCTGAGTTCATCCATAAGGGCCTCAATTTGAGCACTTGTTGAGAAGAAGACACTCAAGAAGGATTGAGGAATACCTGGCAGGTTACGTTTTTCCATGTAACGCTTGATAACATGCAATTTATTAACATAAATATCAAGCTCTTCACGTGCCTTAGCTTCGTTTTTCTCAATAGCCTGAAGATTTTCAAAGACCTCAACCTGACCATTTTCAACAGCAGACAAGGTATTGAGACTCTTTTCAAAGATCTTTTCAAGTTCTGAGAAAGGCTTCACCTGAGCTTCAAAGTTTTCAAGGGTTGGAAGCACAGCTGTCTCCACACCTGAGATATCAGATGCAAAGCTACGAACATCTGCCGCATAAGTTTCATCGAAGATATAAGTCAACATGAGACGCTCAAGCTCTTCTTGAAGTTTTTTGTTGTTTTCTTTAGCGTGTTTAAGATAGTCTGGCAAGATTTTCTTATGACGCATAACAACCTTGTATGAGGCAATTTCACGTTCGAAAATACTATACAAGTTGTTGATTTTATCTTGAATCTCAACGTTTTCTTCTTCCGCACGGTCCAAATCAAGAGAAACCAATTCACTTGAGTTAGAACGGATAGCTTCACGAATTTCTTGGAAGCGACGTTCGATATTTTTTTCAGGGAAGTGATAATTTTGCTCAATCAACTTGCGATAGCCAGATTCCAAATCATCTAACTGATCTGGGAAATCATCTTCCAACTTAGCTACAATCGCAGGAATCTTCTCTGAAATTTGACCCAATGCAATGGTGTGTTCTTCTGCACGATCCAAAATACTTGATGCCTCAATAGGGTCACCTGATGAGTTAAGCGTCACGAATTCTGCAAACTCAGCTTCAATGTTTTTAAGCTGTTTATTGATTTCGGTCATGGTAGAACCGAAATTATCAGAGTTTTCCTCGATTGAGTTTTGCAACTCTTCGTACAAGTCTAATGCATGCTTAACGCGAGCACTGTTCTTTTCTTCTTGTTCTTTCAAGGTTGAGAGCGCTTCGCGAATAGACTTGATGTCTTCTTCCACAAGATCCAACTGACTCTCAATGTTATTGATTTCACCACTAGCCTTGAAGAAATGGAAAGTATCATTCATATTTTCAGCTTCGAAAATATGATTCTCAATATCTGTAAATGAGTTTGTTGAGATATCTACCCATTTCTGATTCCATTCACGGAAGGTTGTTTGACTTTGTCCAATCAAGTGAAGCTTTTTGACTTCTTCAATTTCTTCATTAACTGGCAAGTCAAACAAGCTTTGCTTGCGCTCTTCAAGCTCTGCAATCCGCGAATCATTTCGTTTTCTAATAAGAATACCGATTAAGTAAGCGATAATTACGAGTATAACTACCACTACAATCAGTAAAACAATTCCGCTAGACATAGTTTCTCCTTAATCGTCTATTATGTTCATAAATGTAGAATAACATTACGATTATATCATAGTTATCCTAGCATTGCATCCTTTTTTAAAAGAATATTAGATATCTAGAGTACTGTAAACGGCATTTTCTTCGATAAATTCGCGGCGAGGTTCAACCTTGTCTCCCATCAGCATATCGAAAATCTTATCTGCCTCCGCAGCATCGTCCACAGAAACACGTGCCATCAAACGATTTTCAGGGTCCATGGTAGTTTCCCAAAGTTGGTGGTCATCCATTTCACCCAAACCTTTATAACGTTGTACCGTAGGTTTTGAACGTCCCACACTATACTTTTCAAGTGCAGCACGCAATTTGTCTTCTTGATCTGCACCAGGTTGGATATATTCTTTAATCTCAGAACCAACCTTAACCCCATAAATTGGTGGTTGTGCAATGTAGACATAACCTGATTCCAAGACTGGACGCATAAAGCGGTAAATCAAAGTCAGAAGCAGGGTACGGATGTGAGCCCCATCGACATCGGCATCGGTCATAATTACCAACTTGTGGTAACGTGCCTTGCTGACATCGAATTCAGCTCCAAAACCTGTTCCCATAGCTGTGAAGAGAGAACGAATTTCTTCATTGGCTAGAATCTTATCCATGCTAGCCTTTTCAACGTTCAAAATCTTACCTCGAATTGGCAGAATAGCTTGGAATTCACGGTTACGACCTGATTTAGCAGAACCACCGGCTGAGTCCCCTTCGACAATGAAAAGTTCGTTCATTTCGGCATTATTCGATGAACAGTCTGCCAACTTCCCTGGAAGGTTAGAAATTTCAAGACCTGACTTCTTACGTGTCACTTCACGGGCACGCTTAGCGGCGATACGGGCCTTAGAAGCCAAAATCCCTTTTTCAACAATCTTCTTAGCAATGGCAGGATTTTCCAAGAGGAAGCGACTTAGAGCCTCACTAAAGAGACGATTGGTAATCTTTACCACTTCAGAGTTTCCAAGCTTGGTCTTGGTTTGACCTTCAAACTGTGGGTTTGGGTGCTTGACAGAGATGATAGCAGTCAACCCTTCACGAACATCATCCCCAGTCAAATTATCATCTTTTTCTTTGAGAATCTTATTCTGACGTGCATAGTCATTAATGACACGCGTTAAGGCTGTACGGAAACCTTGTTCATGGGTACCACCTTCATGGGTGTGAATGTTGTTAGCAAAACTCATCAGCGTTTCATGATAGCCAGTCGTGTATTGCATAGCAACTTCAACCGAAATACCATCCATCTCACCATCAGTGTAGATAGGTTCATCAAAGATAACATCCTTGTTTTCATTGATGTATTTCACATAAGACGTGATACCACCTTCGTAGTGATAATGTTTCTCTTGTTCGAGACCCTCACGCTTATCTGTGATAGAGATACGGAGCCCCTTGTTCAAAAAGGCTAGCTCTTGGATACGTTTAGCCAATTTTCCAAAGTCAAACTCGGTTGTTTCTTGGAAAATCTCTGGATCTGGCGTGAAGTGAACAGTCGTACCATGTTTCTCTGTTTCACCAATTACTGCTAAATCTGCTACCACGACCCCACGTTTATACTCTTGGAAGTGGATATGGCCATTTTTATAAACCTTAACATCAAGTTGTGTTGAGAGGGCATTAACGACCGAAGAACCAACCCCATGCAATCCACCAGAGACCTTATAACCGCCTCCGCCGAATTTACCACCAGCGTGAAGTACTGTAAAGACAGTTTCAACTGCAGGACGGCCAGTTTTTTCTTGGATATCGACTGGAATACCACGACCATCATCGACAACGGTGATAGAATTGTCCGGCTCAATAAAGACCTGAATATGAGTGGCGAAACCAGCCAAGGCCTCATCGATTGAGTTATCGACAATCTCCCATACCAAATGATGCAACCCTTCTTTTGAGGTTGATCCAATATACATACCTGGACGCATACGTACCGCTTCAAGACCCTCTAGGACTTGAATCTGGCTAGCATCATATTCTTGCGCTTTTTCTTCAAGATTTTTTAATTCATCAGTCATTTATGTCACAATCTCCAATAATGATTTATGGCCATCAACAAGCAAGGTATCCAGACCCGCTACTTTTCCTGCCTCTATATCTATCTGGCGGTCACCAATGACCAAGCCGTGTTTAATATCGTATTTTTTAATTAAATAAAGGAAACTATCTGGACTCGGCTTTCTAGCAAAGCCATTTTCAGAAGTTACAACCTCTGTAAAATAAGAGGCAATTTCTGCTTTGTCAAGGATTTCTAGCACCAAGTGATTACGGTGGCTAACCAAAAAATTACGCCCACCCTCAGCCACAATCTTAGCTAGGACAGCCCTAGCACCTTCAAAAAGAACAGGTTCCTGTAAATGCTTGGCTTCTTCCTGCTTATATAAGGTTCGAAAATCAGCTATATCAGGCGCAAACATGGCAATGGCAGTGCTCGTTGATACCTTAAGGGCATCATAGACTGCTTGAGGTTCTGCTGTACGCTCAAATTGTTCTAAAGTTGCTAGAAAGGCTTGGGTTGATACCTGGTAATTATCCAACAAGGTACCACCCAAATCCCAGATATAATCTCCATAATTCATAACCTTAATTATAACATAAAAGGTCAGTTTTTGCTTGTTTTTCACAGCTAAAAAGGCTTGGAAAACCTATCCAAACCTTAATTTTTTATTTCAGAATCAAACTTGCCACAATAGGACTAATAAAGACATATAGAATACCTGTTACAGCGATTGAAAGACCACCCATGGCACCTGCAACCTGACCATATCTGAAGGCAGTTCCTGTACCTACAGCGTGTCCGGTCCCTCCTAGTGAAAGTCCGATAGCAACTGGGTCTTTAATACCAATCATTTTTAAAAAGACTGGACCCAAGACTGAGGTTAAAATTCCCGTAATAACAACGACGACCAAGGTTACTGTCGTAATCCCCTGCATTTTTTCCGAAATCCCTACAGCCATGGCAGTTGTTACAGACTTAGGAAAGAGAGAGATGGCTAAGAAATAATCCATCCCAAAAAGCTTAGCAATCAAGGCCGTATAACTCGTATTTAAAACACAGGCAACCGTTGATCCAATTAAAATACTCTTATAGTGATGGCGCATGAGGTGCAGATTCTTGTAAAAAGGAACTGCTAGAGCGACCGTTGAAGGAATAATCAAACTATTAAGATAAGAGCCACCTACATAGTAATCCTTGTAGGAAATACCTGTATAATGCAAAATGACGATAATCAAGGCAGTCGATACAAGGAGAGGCGTTGTCAAGGGATTAGGAAAACGGCGATAAATCAAAAGCCCTATTGTGTAAGCTAGTACAGAAAGTGTTAGCCCAAACAAGGGTGTATTAAAAAAATTAGCCACGTTTAACCTCCTCGTAATCACCTTCAAAATGTTTTTTGATGAAACCGACAACTACTGCAATCACTACAATATTAAGAACCAAGGCTCCCATAATAATCAAAATAATAGGGACAATATTCGCTGAAATAGCATTCCATCGTTCCATAATACCGACACCTGCTGGCAAAAATAGAATAGTCATATTGGCAATTAAAAACTCTGCTACTGCATGAATATGACGTAGACGAATCCACTTAAGCTGAAGAGCAATAAGAAGCAAGAATAGGCCAATAATGCTTCCAGGAATAGGTAATTTGAAGAATGTTGAAATAGCTTCACCAATAACGGCAAACAAACAAATCAACATGAATTGAACGTAGTATTTCACGACTTGCCTCCTAGGTTTAATCACCTATTAGTCTACTCCTTTTTTCTTGAATTTCAAGAGTTTTCAGTAAATTCTTTTGAAAAATTAAGAGCCCTATACGAACCTTTTTGAATATGAAAAAACAAGCTCAACACTGAAAGTTGGGCTTGTAAAAAATAGTCAAATATTTATCTTAATCACAATTTCATTTTACAGCCCAAAAAATTCTATTTTTTCAAAATAAGAGACTATTCAAAGAAGTTGTCATAAAAAATTCTTATGTCACCACATACATAGAGGCGGATAAGGTTCCACGATTAGCAAAATATAAATTTGAATCATTTAAACAATCAGACTGACAACCATACCTATCATATTCATTGGTTTGTTCAATTTTTCAACACCATAAGAAAGAAACTACAATGTTGTACTTCTCAGGTCGGTTAGAACTTACAGAATTTGTCATGCAGTAACCTGCTTTCTAAAATATTGACTTTTCTAGTATAAATTGAATAATTTCATAGGAATATATAGTGTACAAAATCGTTAAAATTCAAAAGCTAGATAAGTAATCTAGCTTTCAGATATCTGATTTTAAAATCAATTCCAATCTCTTTAAGTTTATATAATAAATTAGGGTAAAACAATCTAGATTATAATGAATATATAATAACTACTAATATAAAAAATATGGACATTGTATAGTATTCAATTATTTATTACTTAGTTAAGAATTTTCATTTGAATTTCAGAATAAATCTTTTGATTTTTTGTAATAGATGAAGGAAGAGTTTTATGGTATTCTTCATTTGAATCAATAGTATTTTTTAGTAAATCGATAGCTTTTTTTATCAATTCTTGATTAGAATCCTGTTGATTTTTGTTTTTCAAATTCCCAACGATATTTAGTAATAAAATATCGGCTGTATTAATAAACAGATAATCATCGCTTAATTTTACAAATTCCTCATTATTAATGCCCATGAAATCTGCAAATTCCGAATTATTTTTGTTACGTCTATTTTTACGATAGGAAGTAATCACTTTGGCAATTTCTTCATACATAGTATATGATTCAATGACCTTTTCAGCAGTCATATGCATTAATATTTCATTAATTATGTCCTGTGAGTATAACCCTCCTTTCTGTCTTTTAGCAAGAGCTGCATGTTTGTTAATATAGTATCCAGTGTAATATTGTATAACGTTTTCCAGTTTTATAATGGCTTTATTTTTAATAATATCACTATCAACATATTTTGCTTTATGTTTTGCTTCATTTATTTGTCGTTCTAAAAAATAGTTATGCTCTAAAAGTGCAGTCTGTAAGTCTCGTACAATTGAATTATTAGCAATGAAATAACTATTCTTGACAGGATTTTGCGAATTTAAAAATTCAGTAATTTTTGAACGTTGCTCGTAATCAGAAATTTCAATAATTCTTGTCAGTATATCTACATCTTCGCTCAACTTATTCTCTTCGTTTAATTGATACAAACTTGTAACTGTTTGGCAACCATTGACAATAGAAGCACCAACGATTGTCAATAGTTGTGACGTTGGACTTTGTATGAATCCATCACAAATAAAAGTAATTCCATTATTATATAAATAGAACATACTTGCTTCTTCTGAAGATGCTGTCTTTTTTATACCATTATTAACTGATGAATTTGTCTCCAATAATCTTACATTTTCATCAAAAACTCTAAGCAGGCTTAGCCTGCTAACTCATGACAGAAAAGAAAGTTCGGCTTATAATGAAGGTGAACAATACCAATCCGTTGTCTTTAATAGGGCTTTGCCTAGCCTGTATCAAAAACTGGATGAACAAGAGTCATGAGATAACTCGAATATGCCTTGAGCATGAAAATAAAATTACTAATAGCCTCTTGTTCTATTGTTCAATAGTTAACAGGAGGTTTTTGTAATGGAAGTTATGATTGAAACTTGTTGTGGAATTGATGTCCACCAAAAGTCTATCGTTTGTTGTATTCTAGATGGTCCACTAGAAAGCAATAAACCTAAAAAGATTCAGAAAAAATTTGGTACAACAACTATAGCTCTCCAAAACGCCTTAGATTGGTTATTGGAAAATCACGTCAAACATGTCTTTTTTGAAAGCACTGGCCAATATTGGGTACCACTCTTTAATATATTCTCAGACTCAGAACTCAATTTGATATTAGCTAACCCCCAACATATTAAGAATGTGCCTGGTCGAAAAACAGACATGAAAGATGCCGAATGGATTGCACAGCTCGGACGTTGTGGACTTATTGAGCCATCTTACATTCCAAGCCCTGAAGTGATGCAGTTACGTTTACTCACTCGTAGGTTACGTTCTTACAAACAACGTCAAACTCAAATAAAGAATGAGATTCATAACCTCTTACAACGTGCTAATATCAAACTAACCAGCTATCTTTCTGATATCTTCTCTAAGACAGGACAGTCTCTTTTAACGCTCTTTATCAATGGGGAACTCATTGATTATGACAATGTGACAGCTTGTATTCACAAGCATGTCAAAGCAAGTCCCGAAGAATTAATGGAGGCCATGAATGGGAAGTTGTCACTGGAGGATCGATTTCTCTTGGAGCAAAGCCTAGAAGAATATCAATTGTATCAAAAACTCATGAATAAATTAAGGAGTGAAATAATAGCTTATATCGAAAAGGAGTTTCCCTGAAGAAAATAGATTACTTCAAATGATTCCTGGTGTGAGTGAAACTTGTGCAGCCACTATTTTAGCTGAGATTGGACCAGATGTGAGAGCTTTTCAATCAGACGCACACTTAGCTTCTTGGGCTGGGCTCTGCCCAGGATCTTATGAAAGTGCTGGCATTAAAAAATCCTCACATATCACGCAAGGAAATCGATATATCAAGCAGGCTTTGACCATGTCGGGATTGATTGCGGCTCACTCTAAAGACAATGCGTTTTCATCTTTTTATAGCAAAATTTCCCAAAGAGGAAGTAAGATGAAAGCCGTCATTGCTTGCGCACATAAGCTACTTCGTATCATTTACAAAATTCTCGCAACACACCAAGAATACGACAAAGAAAAAGTGCTAGGACTGAGGCAACAGTTCTAACACCAAAAATTTAAAAAATCTCAATTACAGTATAGCACAAGAAGAGTTTTTTGCGCTATTTTTAATGTTTTTTTCAAATAAAATGACACCAATAACGTCTTTAATGCTCTCAACTAGAGCTTTTGCATTGATTACGCCAACAGATGAGATAATTCCATTATTTGAGTATGCTGGTTGCATGGTTTTAAATGGTATTTTTACTTCTAGTGATGTGTTGCGTTGAATTTTTTCATAAATATTGGAAATTTCATTTTTCGAAAAGTATTCTACATCTATCTTCGCACCTGTATTACTTCTGAAAATAGAAAGAAAATTATTTATTTGTTCTCTATTAGCCTCAGCTACAATTCCTTTATTAAAAGATACAAAATTAATTTTAAAATATTGTATTTCTGCATCATTTAATGACTCTTTAAAATCTTTAAAAGAGGAATTGGATTGCTCCACAGAAACATTATTAGATGGTTCTACAAGGATATTAAAACCATTCAGAGTTTTTAGGATATCACCCTGTTTAATTTCATCATTTAATGTTTTAACACTACTTGGGAACTTAAACTGAAATACTTCTAAAGACTTATTTTCCGCATTATGAATGATAGCATCAATTCCATTGTCACCATCTCCATCGATTATAGATTCTGCAACCTCTTGTTCAGACATCTCATATTGATTTTCTAAAAACCAATGAGCAAAAGCAAGTGATAAATTTGCATAACTTTGTTCAGTTTTAATGACTTCTAATTTCTCAACTATTTTATTATAGTAGGATTCATATTTTGTAATTACCATATTATTTTCCTTATTTTAACTTCTTCATCTCATCAATCCGCACTACTGTCGCATCGTATTTAGCTTGGTAATCTTCTTGTTTGTCGCGTTCTTTTTGGACAACTTCTGGTTTGGCATTAGCTACGAAGCGTTCATTGCTAAGTTTCTTACCAACCATGTCGAGTTCTTTTTGCCATTTGGCCAATTCTTTTTCAAGACGAGCCAATTCTTCTTCGACATTTAGAAGGTCAGCGAGTGGCAAGTAGATTTCTGCGCCTGTGATGATGCTTGACATAACTAAGTCAGGTACTTCTACATCTGCTGCAATTTCCAAGTGTTCTGGGTTTGTGAAGCGTTTGATGTAGTTGACATTGTCATTGAAGAAGGCTTCGAGCTTGCTGTCGCTTGTCTTAATCAAGATAGTGATTGGTTTGCTTGGAGCTACGTTCACTTCTGCACGAGAGTTACGTACTGAACGAATCACGTCTTTAAGAGCTTCAACGCCCGCTGCTGCTTCTTCGTTTTCAAACTCTGGACGAACCACTGGGTATTCCGCAGTCACAATCGTTCCTTCAGAGATTTGGCCATAGATTTCTTCAGTTACGAATGGCATGATTGGGTGAAGGAGACGCAAGATTTGATCCAAGGTGTAAAGAAGAACAGAACGTGTGATGACTTTTTCGTCCTCGTTATCGCTATAAAGCACTTCCTTAGTCAACTCAACATACCAGTCCGCAAACTCATCCCAGATGAAGTTGTAGAGAATATGACCAGCCACACCAAATTCGAACTTATCAAAGTTTTCAGTGACCTTACCGATAGTTTCGTTGAGGTTATGGAGAATCCAACGGTCTGTAACGTTACCTGCTTGACCAGCAGCCACTTTAGCTACATTTTCACGTGCCGCATCCAAGGTCAACCCTTCATTGTTCATGAGGATGTAGCGCGAGATGTTCCAAATCTTGTTAATGAAGTTCCATGAAGCATCCATTTTCTCGTAAGAGAAGCGCACGTCTTGACCTGGTGCAGAACCGTTTGAAAGGAACCAACGGAGGGCATCGGCACCATATTTCTCGATAACATCCATTGGGTCGATACCGTTACCAAGAGATTTCGACATCTTGCGTCCTTGCTCGTCACGGATAAGGCCGTGGATAAGGACATTCTTAAATGGTTGGCGTCCTGTGAATTCCAATGATTGGAAGATCATACGAGACACCCAGAAGAAGATGATATCATAACCTGTTACCAAGGTTGAAGTTGGGAAGTAACGTTTGAAGTCTTCTGCTTCCACGTCAGGCCAACCCATAGTTGAGAATGGCCAGAGGGCAGAACTGAACCAAGTATCCAAGACATCTTCGTCTTGTTTCCATCCGTCACCTTCTGGTGCTTCTTCGCCAACGTACATTTCACCCTCAGCATTGTACCAAGCAGGGATTTGGTGACCCCACCAGAGCTGACGAGAGATTACCCAGTCATGGACATTTTCCATCCATTGAAGGAAGGTATCGTTGAAACGAGGTGGGTAGAAATCAACCTTGTCGTCTGTGTCTTGGTTTGCGATAGCATTTTTCGCCAATTGATCCATTTTAACGAACCATTGTGTAGACAAACGTGGTTCAACAGGCACACCTGTACGCTCTGAGTGACCAACTGAGTGAGTCATTTTCTCGATTTCAACAAGGGCACCAATTTCTTCCAATTTCTTAACAACAGCCTTACGAGCTTCAAAGCGGTCCATACCGTTGAATTCGCCAGCCAATTCATTCATGGTACCATCATCATTCATAACGTTGACTTGTGGCAAGTTATGACGTTGACCAACCAAGAAGTCATTAGGGTCGTGGGCAGGTGTGATTTTAACCACACCAGTACCAAATTCAGGGTCTGCGTGTTCGTCCCCAACGATTGGGATTGGCTTGTTCAAGATTGGCAAGATAACATTTTTACCAATCAAGTCTTTATAACGGTCATCATTTGGGTTAACCGCTACTGCAGTATCCCCAAACATAGTCTCAGGACGTGTTGTTGCTACTTCAAGGGCACGTGAACCGTCTTCCAACATGTAGTTCATGTGGTAGAAGGCACCTTCGACATCCTTGTGAATAACCTCGATATCAGAAAGGGCTGTACGAGCTTTTGGATCCCAGTTGATGATAAATTCGCCACGGTAGATCCAGCCTTTCTTGTATAGCTCTACAAAAACCTTACGAACCGCTTTTGAAAGACCTTCGTCAAGGGTGAAACGCTCACGAGAGTAGTCTACAGAGAGACCCATCTTACCCCATTGTTGCTTGATAGTTGAGGCATACTCATCTTTCCATTCCCAGACTTTATCAAGGAATTTTTCACGACCAAGGTCATAACGAGAGATGCCATCTTCAGCCAAACGGGCTTCAACCTTGGCTTGAGTAGCAATCCCTGCGTGGTCCATACCTGGAAGCCAAAGCGTATCGAAACCTTGCATACGTTTTTGACGGATGATGATATCTTGCAAAGTTGTATCCCAAGCGTGACCAAGGTGAAGTTTACCAGTTACGTTTGGTGGTGGAATAACGATTGAATAAGGCTTAGCCTTTTTATCGCCAGAAGGCTTGAAAACATCTTCGTCAAGCCATTTTTGGTAACGACCAGCCTCAACCTCGGCTGGATTGTATTTTGGTGAAAGTTCTTTAGACATGTGTGTGTCCTTTCTAGTTATTTCTATTGTTTATTTAAATTTTTATTAATAAATAATTAATTATCTTTTTTAAACCTTATCCCATTTCCCTTTAGCTTCTGAACGGTAACAGGACCAATTCCCTTCAAAGCGAGGATTTCTTTTTCTGTCCAATTTTTAAAGTCAGCAGACGTTTGAATTCCATTTTCAACAAAAATGCGGACAATATCCATCCGAATTCCCTTCATTTTCTCTTCTCGCATAAACGAGAACCAGTTAGTTACCGTATATAACTTTTCCGCTAAATCAGGAGGGCTAGTAATTCCTGATATAGAGCAAAATTTCTCTGCCTCATTTGTCAAAAAGTCTGTCAAAATAATATTTTCCTGTAAATAATCAGACATAGGATACAGGCTAGCTTGTAGTGATTCGACTGAATTTGGGTAATAACATTCCAGTTCTTCTATTTCAGGAATCTTAAAGGGCCAATCTTCATCTATAAAATAGTCAACAGCATCATCGTTGATTTCCACAAGTTTTGCAAATAATTTACTTGCCTCTTCAACCTTTCCTCTAGAGAAAGCAGAAATAATAGCATGTATCAACACAGTATCACTACGTATTCCTTGATTCAGTTCTTCCTGATAGAACCGTTCAACTTTAGATTCTTGTCCAGTGATATGATATAGAGAGAGCATACAGAAAACAAAGTTAGGAGGGAATCGCTCTGGTTGTTTACTTAAGTATAAGTTAACCATTTCCAAAGCCTTATAATAAAATCTTTCCGCCATATAATATTCAATCAGAAACATAAGAGCAGTTAGGATCGGGCGTGCTTCAAAGGAGTTCCAATTGTTATACCCATTGATTTTCCATTTTTCTAAAACCAGAGTTTCAAATTCCAATACTCTTTTAAAAGTTGGTAAGTCAATGTCTTGAACAGTCGAAAGAAAAAGATGATACTCGGCAGCAAAATAATCTGGGTTAAGCTTTAAAACTTGTTTTAACAATTTATTTCTCTTTTGTTTATTTGGAGTATACATAGCTTCTCTGAATAAAGCATGATCTTGATTCCAATCAAAAGTCCCGGTTCCCAATTTGGAATTGATTTCCTGAACATCCGGATAAACCCCATATTCATAAAAATATTGCATCATTGCTATGTTTTGTTCATCAAAATTTTGAATTTTCCGACGTTCTACAAAGACAGGTTGATACCCAAGTGATTCTGTCAATGCAATTTCTTCTTCAGAAACAACTTTTATCATCAATTTTTGCTTACGCTTAAATTCTTTTTGTCGATTTTTCTTTTTAGCCATCTATCATTACTTCCCACTCACTCTTCAACAAGCCATACATCAAACTGTCACAGCGATTTCCTTGGGCATCTTTGCGGTCCCTTATACAAGCTTCGAGGGTAAAACCAAGCTTCTCAGCGACGCGTTGACTTTGGACATTGTAGCCAAAACATGTCAGCTCAATCTTGTGAAGACCCAAATCCTTAAATCCTAGGTCAATCAAAGCACGTGCCGCTTCTGGCACATAGCTTCGGCCCCAATAATCTGGGTGCAAGGTATAGCCAATTTCCAGCACATCATCTTCGTGGCGATGGTTGAAATCAACAGAACCGATCACTTTATCAGTCCCCTTGACCACAATGCCATAACCAGCTGGGAGATTGTCTTTTTGATTGCGCTCGGGGAGGATATGCTCTAGATAGTAAATCTCATCTTCCAAGGTCTTGACGGGTGGAAATCCTGCTGGGTAAGAGACTTCTGGACGACTGGCAAAATCAAAGATATCTTCGGCATCCGCCACTGTTCGGACTCGTAAAAGAAGACGGTCTGTTTCGATTTGTTCTGGTAATTCAGCTCTTGTCATTCTTCTTCCTCGCTTTCTTGATGAAGCTTCCCATGAGGTCGATTCGGTCATCTAGATAGCGATAGACACGCTTATGTCCATCTCCCATAAAGTAAGCCGGTGCAAAACGGTCATTTTTAAAATGTCCCTTGTCATCTAACAAATCAGATTCAGCCAGACGGTCTAGAATCTTAGCAAAGATATGACAGATACCATCTTCCTCAATAATTCTGTCTACCTTACAATCCAGAATGACTGGACAGGCATCCAAAATAGGTGCTTGTGTCAGTTTAGAAGGTCGGAAATCCAAGCCAAGTTTATCAATCTTTTCACGATGACTAATAAAACCAGCCTGTTCCATCTCTAGCATGAGGTTTTCATCAGGGATATTAACCGTAAATTTCTGATAATGTTTAATCTGGTCTGCCGCATTTTCCTCGCTACCAACCCCGATGACTAGCCAATCTCCTAGACTATAGGAAGAACTACAAGTCGTCACATTATAGCCATGTGTCTGGTCCTGGTAACCCAAGATAAAAATGGGAAAACCATAATACAATTTACTGGTCTCAAAAGATTGCTTCATGTCACCCTCCTTTGGTAGGAACGTAGACCTCGCTTTCGCTCCGTCTGCATCAATATCTCTAAATTCACCTGCGACCTTCGGTCTTGGTTCTTTAAAAGATATAGAAAATCCCTGCCATAATATGACAGGGACGAATGTGTATCCGCGGTACCACCCAGTTTTGAGTGGCAACCACTCACAGCTTTCTTGATTCAATTTGACCATCAGCAACCAGCTTTGACATTTGTGCGGATTTCTCAGTACCACCGCTTCCTGTGACAAATGGGCTTCAAAGCACCTCTGATTGGTCTTATTCTATCACATTTTTAATCTCAAGACAAACGAAATTATGGGGAAGATGTTATCACAATAAGCCAGACTACAGATTCCACCTTGAAACATAAATACAATGCATCACTTCTTATTCTCATAAGAAAAATCCCTGTCTTCCGACAAGGATTGTATCTTATTTTTCTTCCTTAGCTCTTTCTTCTTTTAGCCATTTTTCATAGCTTTCAAGTAGATTGATAGCCATTTGGGTTGCCAAGGCTAGTGAGAAAGCTTCTGTACCTTCAGTTGTTTCGTCTTGGACTTCCAATTTACTTTCTTCGTAAATGGCTTTGAGAGCCTTATTGCTAAGCGTGTCTTTAAATGCTTGGAATTCTTTCATGGTCAAAGCCTCCTTGATTCTACGGCAACCTTTACAGCCACTGTTACCGTTTTCACTTTAAGTTTACACCATTTCAGAGAAATTGCAAGGATTTTCCTCAATGATAAGGAGAGCTTTCACTCTATCTGTGACCTACTGAGCAGGAGTCGCAACCCCTGTGAGATACTCAGTTGTATAGGCTACGATAGCTCCCGAATCAGCATTTACTGCGTATTTATAACGCAAATGACTCACTGCATAATCAAAGCTAATATTGTAGACTTTCCCGCTTCCTTCAGTCTTCAAATCTACCGTCAAGTTCGTTACAGAACCTTCAGCCAATCCCGCATGATTGAGTGCTGTTGTTTGAGCAGCTTCTTTAGATACTGGTGGCTCATCCTTGCTTTCGCTAGACTGACTCTCATCTTTAGTCTCTTCACCTTTTTTAGTATCATCCTCATCCTTAGATGTTGGATGGTCACTCTTATGTTTCAAAATAGATCCTGACTGACCATCAATAGTGTATTCAAAATGATTGTCGGGTGTTGTAAAACTAACACTATAGCTTCCATGTAATCCAATACATAATTTTGAGATTGCTGATTGAGAAATCTCAGAAGTTTGGACACCAGCATTTTTGTAGGCGATGTCTGCCGCATCTTGTTCTGACAAGCGATAACCCGAACCGTTAAAAACAAACAGGGCTACAGCAATAGCAACTGGAATAGCAAGCAGAATCAGATAGCTCACTAGCTTTTTCGTTTTTCGCATAAAATACTCCATTATTTTAATCTAATATCACTATTATATCTTAAAATTCTAAAATTGTCAGATAAGCTTGATTAATTTTTAGGACGGCATTATAAAAAGTTCCCGATAGCTATCAGGAACTTCTACGAAATGTTACTATTTGGCCAGTTACAAAGACTAGGATGGCTATCCAGATAAAGAGAAAACCTTTCAATTCTCCAATGCTGACTGTCTCACCAAAAATGAGAATGGCTACGAGAAGTTGAATGGTAGGATTAAGATACTGGATGAAACCGATAAGGTTAAGCGGTGCCCTTTTGACTGCTTCTGAGAAGCAAAGCAAAGGAACAGCCGTCACTACACCTGAGATGGCTAGGAGAAACATTTCCATGCTCGAATAGGAAGAAAATGATTCTGGAGAAAAGAATATGAGATAGATAGCTACAAAAGGTAGTAGCAATCCACTTTCTACTAACATGGCTACGTCACTGGAGAGCTTAACCCCTTTTTTGATTAAACCATAGAAACCAAAGGTCAGGGCCAATCCCAAAGAAACCATGGGAAGTTTTCCTGTATTGACAACAAGAACCAGTACTCCTATAAAGGCCAATACCACTGCTGCCCACATGGTCCTACTCAATGATTCACGAAGAAAAATGAGGGCAAATAGGATAGAAACAATAGGCATAATGTAATAGCCCAAGCTAGCCTGCGTCGCTTGACCATGACCCACAGCATAGATATAAATCAACCAGTTAGCTGCTATGAGAAAGCTGGCAAGTAGCATGCGAAGTAAGACTTTCTTATCCTGCCAAAGTTCGACTAGCTCACCTTTGAAACGTGCATTTTGCTTAGCAACTAGGGCATAGACCAACATAGTCACTACAGTAAAAACAATTCGCCATGAGAAGGTGTTGTAAGCCGAAACACCTGCTAAAAGCTTCCAAAAAAGAGATAAAAATCCCCATTGAATATAGGTTGCTAAACCAAAGAGTAGCCCTTGATTTTTTCTAGTCAACGACAACACCTGCTTTATCCACAGATAGGATGAAGGTTTCACCATCTAAACCAAGACCATCTATTGCAGTTTTAAGTGCCTCAGCCTGATTCTTTGGCGTCAAGGTCATAACTGTTGGGCCAGCGCCTGAGAGATAGGTCGCATAAGCACCGTATTGACCTGACAATTCCTTAATAGTCGCAAATTCTTTAACCAATTTTTGACGGTAGCGTTCGTGGAACATGTCTCCTTGGATAGCACGTCCTGCCTTAACCAAATCACCTGCAAAGAGGGCAGCAATGGCAACGTTGGCAATAGATGATGCAGCTACAGCTTCTTTGTAAGACAAGTCACTTGGAAGCACCCCACGTGAATCAGACGTCTTAAGTTCATAGCTCGGAATGAAAGCTACAAAAGCACACTCTGGAAAATCTGTAACAACGCTATTAACATGTTCGTCCACATAAGATGCCACAACAAGATTCCCAAAAATAGCTGGGGCAACATTGTCTGGGTGCCCTTCAATCTTGGTCGCAATATCAAGTTTATCATCGTCTGATAGCTGCAAGTCTGCCAATTGATTAGCCAACTCGATTCCTGCGACAATAACAGAACTTGAAGAACCTAGACCACGCGCCAAGGGAATATCTGATGTCATCACCAATTTATGAGGCTGCAAATCAGACTTCACTTGCAAGGCTGTTGAAATGAGGAGGTTATTTTCATCTGAAGGAATATCTCCCAAATCGTGTTCGATATACCATGCATCTGCTGGTTCAAGCACCTCGATTGTCAAATATTTAGAAACGGCAACACCCACAGAGTCAAAACCTGGACCAATATTGGCAGATGTTGCTGGGACAGTAATTTTCATAATAATACACCAAAAGGAGGAAAGCCATTAGAGACTTTTCTCCTTGAATACCTTTCTTATATGCACCAGTATGGGCTTATCGATTAGTTAGACAAAACTTTCAATGTGTTGACAACAGTGAAGTCTTCTGCTGCTTCAAGTTTTTCAGTAACAGCTTTGAGCTGTGTCTTAGACATAGCATGTGTAATCACAACGATACGAGCTGTTGTACCATTTGCTTTTTGTTGCAAGACTTGTTCAAATGAAATATCTTCTGAGTTGAAGATTTCAGACAAGTGAAGGATTTTACCTTTTTCGTCTGGCGTATCAAGGGCAAAGTAATAGTTACTCTTGACGTCTGCTGGATTAGCCAATGGCAAGTCACGACGGAACTCGTTGAATGGTTTCCCAACATTGCCATCTGAAAGACGACGAGCAATACGGATAATGTCTGCCAAAACAGATGTTGCTGTTGGTTTTTGACCAGCACCTGGTCCGTAGTACATTGATTCGCCGATACCGATAGATTCAACAAAGACTGCATTCATAACATCGTTGACGCTAGCAAGTGGGTGATTTTTTGGCAAGAATGTTGGCGATACTTCTGCTGAGATACCTGATTCTACTTCACGCACATCACCAACCAATTTGATAACATAGCCCAATTCTTGAGCGACAGCTACATCATCAGTAGAGATGTTTGTAATCCCCTTGTGAGTCACATCGTCAAAATCAATTGTGGCACCAAAACCAAATTGGCTAAGGATAACAGCTTTATAAGCAGCGTCAATACCTTCAACGTCGTTGGTTGGATCACTTTCAGCATAACCAAGTTCTTGGGCAGTCTTAAGAGCATCCTCATATGACCAACCTTCGTCCACCATCTTAGTCATCATGAAGTTAGATGTTCCGTTGAGCACACCAAGGATACGTGTTACCTTGTCAGATGTCAAAGAATTAGCCAAAGTACGCAAAATTGGAATACCACCAGCAACGGCAGCTTCATAGTAGAAAGCCACACCCTTATCTTGAGCAAGAGAAATCAACTCTTTACCGTGAGTAGCAATCAAGTCTTTGTTGGCAGAAACTACGTTTTTACCTGCTTCAAGCGCTTTTGTGATGAAAGTACGAGCTGGCTCGATACGTCCCATCAATTCGACAACGATTTGAATCTCGTCATCGTTAAGGATTTCGTCAACATTTGTGACAAAATTGTAGTCGTTACCTGCAGCGATAAGACGATTTTTTTCCTCGTCATCTTTAACCAAAACCTTCGCAATTTCGAGTTGGTCACGTGAGGCTGCAAGAACCTTTTCACCATTTTCCTTCAAAAGGAAAGGAATACCGCTAGCTACTGTACCAAAGCCAAGCAATCCAATTTTAATAGACATTTACGATTTCTCCTTAAAAACATACATTTTTTTAATTGTACCATATTTCTATCGGAATTGACAGAATATTGTTGCCATTTAAGGAGCTAAGTATTCTTTTTTACTGAAAATCCTGTGCATTTCCAGCCCATTTTTGTTAGAATAATAGCTAGACCTATCCGAAAGGGGATACAATGACTTCTCAAAAGAAAAAATCAACTAAAACCAATAGAAAAAAATTGAACCTTCTTCTGCTTTTACTAAACCTAGTTCTTCTTGGCTTACTGGCAGTTTTCATGTTAAACCGACCAAACCAGTCGAAAAGCAATCAACAACAGACTCAGACCAGTCAGTCTAAGACTATAGGTAAATGGAAAACCTATGACGAGCCTGTCCAAATCCCTATCCTGATGTATCATGCTGTGCACGTCATGGATCCATCTGAAGCTTCTAACGCCAACCTTATCGTTGACCCAGACCTCTTCGAGGCACAAATCAAGGCATTAGCTAAGGCAGGTTACTATTTCCTAACACCTGAAGAAGCCTATAAAGCCTTCACCGAAAATGCCTTGCCTGCTAAGAAGGTTGTTTGGCTGACCTTTGATGATGGTAACGAAGACTTCTATACGATTGCCTATCCGATTCTCAAAAAATACAAGGCTAAGGCGACCAACAATGTGATCACTGGCTTTGTTAAGAAGGGAAATGCTGGAAATCTTACCGTCAAGCAGATGAAAGAAATGATGGCTCACGGCATGAGCTTCCAGTCTCATACGGTTAACCACCCCGATTTGTCAGCCACTGACAAGGCAACACAAAAGGTTGAATTAACGGATTCTATCGACTTTCTTGAAAACAAACTCAATACTAAGGTCAATACCATTGCCTACCCATCAGGTCGCTACAATCAAACGACACTGGACCTAGCTAAGAAAACATACAAGTTAGGACTGACAACTAACGAAGGGCTAGCTAGTGCTAAGGATGGTCTCCTCTCACTTAATCGTGTCCGTATTCTGCCAACAACAACAGCTAAAGGACTTCTCAGCGAGATTGCTACTGACAATGAGTAAAAGAAATCACTTGATTCTTGAATCAAGTGATTTTTATGTTCTAGTCAAATATTTCTGATAGGATAGCCACACCCTTTTCGATTTCAGTATCACTTAGGGTGATTGGTGGCAAAAGACGAATCACATTTGTCCCTGCAGTTAAGACAATCAACCCTTTATCTCTAGCTGCCTGAACTAGTTCTCCCAGATTGCCAGTGGTCTCAATTCCAATCATATAACCTAAACCACGCACAGTTGTAACTGTCTCCTTATCAGATAAAGCCGCCTGCAATTGTTCTTGTAGTTTGTTCCCATTTTCAAGAGCAGTATCCAGAAAACCTGGAGCCAACATAACTTCAAGCGTAGCCTTGGCCGCCGCCATGGCCAGTTTATTTCCTCCAAAGGTAGAGCCATGACTTCCGTAAGAAAAAGCTGCCCCAAGGGAGGACTTGGCAAGCATGGCACCAACTGGCACCCCATTGGCCAAACCTTTGGCTAAAGTAAAGATATCTGGTTCAATATCGTAGTGCTCATAAGCATAAAGCTTACCAGTACGACCAATTCCTGTCTGAACCTCATCTACAATGAGGTAAATACCTGTCTCCTTACAAAAATCAGACAAAGCCTTAACAAAGTCCTGATCCGCAGGTTGCACACCTGATTCCCCTTGAACCAACTCCAGCATAATAGCCGCAGTTGCTTCATTGGCTAGGGATTTGACACTGTCTATGTCATTGAAAATAGCATAGCTAAAGTGGGGCACACCTTCACCAAAACCTTGTTTGATTTTATCCTGACCAGTGGCAGACATAGATCCAAACGTTCGACCATGGAAGGAATTTTGGAAGGTAATGATTTCTTGTTTACCCGAAGCCTTACGGGCAATTTTGATGGCTGCCTCATTGGCCTCTGCACCACTGTTACAGAAAAAGGCCAGATAGTCCTTGTCACCAATTAAAAGGTTAGCAACATCTTCTTGCAACTGATTGTGATAAAGATTAGGCTGGTGCAAAATCTTGCCCACCTGCTCTGTCAAAGCCTGATTGACATGGGGATGATAGCCCAGATTGGTTACCCCAATACCTGATGAAAAATCCAAGTAGGTCTTGCCAGTTGTATCTGTCAAATAATTGCCCTGAACCGAAGCAAAATCAATCGCTGCCCGCTTATAATTTGAAAATAGTTTTGTCATCTCTTACTCCTTGATTATGGTACCATCTGTTAGGTTATCACCAATAATGACCTGCTCGACACCAGCTTGAACTGTCTGTACAGCACTTTGAATTTTAGGAATCATGCCCCCAGTAATCACACCTGAATCTATTTTTTTCTGAACGTCCACAAAATTCAGCTGCTCCAAAACCTGACCATTTTCTAAAACACCCTTGACATCTGTCATAAGGATAAGTTTTTTGGCACCTAGACTAATCGCCACTGCTCTGGCAAGGTAATCGGCATTAATATTGAGTAAATCCCCCTGCTCACTATAGCCTAGACTAGGAATCAAGGGAAGTTTGCCTTGAGATAGGAGTGTCACTAGGGTCTGATTAGTGATGCTTTTGACTTCACCCACAAAACCATAGGTCTCTTGATCTAAGAAATCAGCATGGACAAGGTCTGGCAATTCATCAACAAGCTGATAAGCTGGCAAACCTGCAGTCGTCAACTGACCTGCTAAGTTTTTCCCGACTATGTCAACCAAAGCTTCTTTGATTAAGGACATATCTGACTTCCCCGTCACACGAAGACCATTGACCTTGTGAATTGGAATCTGATTCTCCTCCATGAGTTGGTTAATGGCAAAACCGCCCCCATGAACGATAACAATTTTCTGACCAGTCTGCTGCCATTCTGACAGTTTAGCCAATATCTCAGGAGTTAGCTGCTTACTGGCTACTCCACCAATCTTGATTACAATATATTCAGTAGTCATCAGTTAACTCCTTTGTCATAGATAACTTAAGTATGGTAGAGGGCATTAATCTTCACGTAATCGTAGGAAAGATCACACCCCCATGCGGTTCCTTTCTCATGTCCAGCATGAAGATCTACCGTTATAGTAACTTCATCATCATGCATGATGTCTTTCATTTCCTCATCATCAAAGGAGACCGGACTAGAGGCCAACATGACTGGCAGACCGCCAATCATAATATCAACATTATCCACAGGAACGTCCACACCAGCATAGCCAACAGCGGCTAAAATACGTCCCCAGTTAGGATCTTCACCAAAGATAGCCGTTTTAACTAGGCTTGAACCGACAACTGATTTTGCCATCATACGTGCATCAAGGGCATTAGGGGCATTAACCACATCAACTTGGATGAGTTTATTAGCACCTTCACCGTCCTTGGCAATTTTCTTAGCCAACTCTTGCATCACAAAATTCAGCATCTTCGAAAATTTATCGAATTCTGGTGTATCTGGCAGAATCTCTTCATTGAGCGTGCAACCATTTGACATAACAAGAACCATATCATTGGTTGAAGTATCTCCGTCAACTGTAATCTGATTAAAGGTCTTTTCCACATTTTGGCTCAAGGCCAATTGCAGGGTGTCACTAGAAATATTAGCATCACAAGTAACAAATCCAAGCATGGTCGCCATATTAGGGTGAATCATCCCTGAGCCCTTAGCGACACCAGCCATAGTGACCACATCACGTCCAAAGGTCTCCGTCACAGCAATGGTCTTAGTCGCTGTATCAGTCGTCAAAATCGCCTTGGCAAAATCATCAGCATTCCCATTAACTACTATCTTGGAAAGACCATTTTTCAAAGTATCCATTGGTAGCAACTCACCGATAATCCCTGTAGATGCTACACCAACCAACTCTGGTTCAACACCTAGCTTTTCAGCGGTCCACTCCTGCATGGTGTAAGCATCCTCCAAGCCTTGAGTCCCTGTGCAAGAATTGGCTACACCTGAGTTAACAACGATAGCCTTCATTTTCCCAGCCTTTTTAACGGAGGTCTTGGTCACAATCAGAGGAGCTGCAATCACCTTATTGGTCGTGTAAACTCCTGCCACACTGGCTGGTTTTTCAGAGACAATCCAACCAAAATCCATTTTTCTCTTTTTAAATCCTGCATGTAGCCCATCTGCTGAGAATCCCAGCGGACTAGCAATTGTTCCATCGATGACTTTCATATTTTTTTCTCCTAACTCTATGCTTACATCTACAAGTATGACGGTGTCATAAGCAAACCTTCCGTCTCATCCCACCCCTGCATGAGGTTGAGATTTTGCACTGCCTGTCCAGCTGCTCCTTTAAGCAGATTATCAATGACTGAAATAACTGTCAGAACATTGTTTTTTTCATTATAGGCAAATCCAATATCTGTAAAATTCGATCCGATAACGTTGTGTAGTTCTGGCAAGCTGTCTTGAACACGTACAAAGGGTTTATCGCTATAAGCCTTTGTGAATGCTGAAGCCACATCAGCTACAGTCACGCCCTTCTTCAACTTACAATAAACCGTAGACATGATTCCGCGATTAACTGGTAAAAGCGACGTTGAAAACTGAATCTCAGGCATTTCCGGATTAAAGGTCTGCAAGGTTTGAACAATTTCAGGAATATGCTGATGATGATTGAGTTTATAAGTCACGTAATTATCGTGAACATTGACAAAATGACTAGACTCGCTCAAAGCCTTACCCGCACCAGTTAAACCAGACTTGGCATCCACAATGACACTATCCGTCTCAATCAGACCAGAAGCAACCAAAGGAATCAGGGACAGCTCCGTCGCTGTTGCATAGCATCCAGGATTGGCGATAAATTTCTTATCCTTCACATCTGTATATTCTGATAATGCGTATGTAAATTTATTCAAAACACTCTGCTTAGCAGGTGATTTTTTATACCATTCTTGATAAACATCTGCCGGCAAGCGATGATCCCCAGATAAATCAATAACAGGAAAATCAGCTTGAACAAATTCCTCTGCAAGCGAACTAGCAACTCCTGAAGGTGTGGCAAAGAAAACCAAATCCGCCTTTTTCATAATCTTTTCCGCATCATAAGCTTCAATATCTAAGTCACAAACATCTGTCAGATAGGGATACACATCAGACAATCGTCGGCCCACTTCCTTGGTTGCGTGAATAGAAACAAGTTCCACTTTTTTATGATTATTCAAAATTTTAACTAACTCTAAACCACTATAACCAGTGATACCAACGATTGAAACTTTCATTTATGCACTCCTTTTTGAATAAATATGTAACCAGTTTATTGTATTTTTATTCATTTGTCAAGGAAAAACTGAAATTAATATGAAAAAAACAAGCAGTCTTTTTCAACTACTTGTTTTCACGAATGCTATCTAGTTATTAAATAAATGCAAGTTGGCAATACGATCGACCGCTTCGACCAGACGCTCTGGCTCTACCAAAAGCCCAATACGAACATAAGCATCACCCGCAGGACCAAATCCTTTACCTGGTGCCACAGCAACATGGACCTTCTCAAGTAAAAGATCCGCAAAACTCTCACTGGTGTACCCCTCTGGCACAGGCATCCAAGCATAGAAAGAACCTCTGGATGGAAAGGCCTGCCAGCCAATCTTAGCAGCTGCCTGGACAAAAGCATCTCGACGGCTATCATAAGTCGCATTCAGTTGAGCAACAGCCTCCTCAGATTTAGGGTCTAAGAGAGCTGCAATCCCAGCCTCCTGCAAGGCAGGAAAGATTCCCACAAAAAGATGGTCTTGAATCAGATTTAAGGCTTCAATCATCTGGTCATTCCCAGCTGCAAAGGCCAAACGCCAACCAGCCATATTGAAGGTTTTCGAGAAAGTATAGAACTCAATGCCCACATCTTTAGCACCAGGCGTTGATAAAAAGCTAGGATTCTCATAGCCCTGATAACCCAAAGCTCCGTAAGCCAAATCACTCACCACTCCTACTTCGTAGGTCTTCGCCCAAGCAACTAACTTTTCATAAAAAGCCTTAGTCGCCACAGCCCCCGTCGGATTATTCGGATAATTGATATAGATAAACTTAGCACGCCGAGCGGTCTCCTCAGGAATGGCATCCAGATCTGGCAAAAAATCATTTTCAGCCGTCAAAGGAAAGGTCTCATAAGCTACACGTCCTAGACTCACTCCTGACAAGTAATCTGGATAACCTGGGTCAGGCAAGAGCAGAAGGTCGCCAGGATTCATCAAAGCTAGGGGCAATTCCACTAGTCCAATTTTAGCTCCACCCATGACACAAATCTCACGCTCTGCATCCAAATCAACCCCATAATGTTTTTCGTAAAAACTAGCAGCTGCTTCCTTAAAAGGACGATTGCCTCGAAACTGTGAATACTTATGGCTAGCAGGATTTTTCGCTGAAAGGCACAGCGCCTCAACAATATGGTCATAGGTCGGTTGGTCGGGATTGCCCTGACCAAGATTGATCACATCTGCTCCTTCCGCCACCTTGGCATTAACCTTAGCAACCAAACCTGCAAAAAACTGTTCTGGCAATGCCTTCAATAAGTCCGATTCTTCAAATAACATAAACGCTCCTTAATGATACAAGTCCGTGCGACGATCCTCAAAAACAGGAATCTGACCTCGAACCTTATCTACCTCTTCAAGATTAATATCGGCCGTAAAAATGCCCTCCTCATGCTCCTTGGATTGCAAGACCACATTTCCAAGTGGATCGATAACCATAGAATGCCCTGAAAAGACATCGTCTGGTCCTGTTCCGACACGATTAACCGCAACTACAAAAGCTTGATTTTCAACCGCACGCGCCTTTAACAAAATCTCCCATTGCTGCACACGAGGTTCTGGCCACTGCGCTACCACAAAAAGTACCTTGGCTCCTTGTGCCATCTGTGTTCGCACCCATTCAGGAAAACGAATATCATAACAAATGACACTAGCAGCTATCACACCATCAAGCTCAAATACAGACTCTGAAGCCCCAGCAGACATATACTGGTCCTCTACCATGAGGCCAAAGAGATGGACCTTGCTATAGGTATTGATTAGGTCCCCAGACTTATTGTAGACGTAGGTCGTGTTGTAGAATTTTCCGTCCTTCTCAATAGCAACGGACCCTCCGATAATAGCCACAGCATGTTCCCTAGCAAAATGAGACAAGAGTTCTTGAGAGTTCAAACCTTCCTTGTCTGCAAGCCCATCCAGTTCATCTAAAGCATAGCCAGTATTCCACATTTCAGGTAGCACAATGACGTCAGGCTTTTCGCTAAGTGCCCTCTCCAACATCTCTTTCACGTGCTTTTTATTTTCCACAGGCTTTCCGTGAGCAACATCCATCTGTACCAATGCAATTTTCATAGTAACCTCGATTCTATATTAACCATTATAGCACTCCAAAAGACGTCACAAAAATTGAAAAATTCAATCTCATGATAAAGAAAGGCTATCAAAAAAGGCTGGACACATTGTCCAACCTGATTCATTACTTCATTAAGCAATATCAACATAACGACGGTTGCCACTCGCTGCCACATATGAAAGCCATGTGTGGCCATCGGCTGTCAAAACTTTGTCATAGTTAACACTCATGCCCTTGTCATAGTAGGCTAACTCTGGACTTGAAACCTTAGCTTCTGCC
>NZ_KV832534.1:0-13046 GCF_001837455.1 Streptococcus sp. HMSC068F04 | reverse complement strand
AGCTTCTGCCTTGATTGACGCACGACCTGTGAAGGTATAACGACCTGATTCTGGGAGACTTGGGTTTGCGGCTGGTTGACTTACTTCTGTCTTAGCTACTGCAATATCAACATAACGACGGTTACCACTTGCTGTCACGTATGAAAGCCATTGACGGCCATCGGCTGTGAGAACCTTATCGTAGTTTACACTCATACCCTTGTCATAGTAGGCCAACTCTGGACTTGAAACCTTAGCTTCTGCCTTAATTGACGCACGACCTGTGAAAGTATAAGTGCCTGATTCTGGGAGACTTGGGTTATTCGCTGGTTTCGCAACTGGTTTTGTTTCTGGCTTAGCTTCTGCCTTGGCCGCTGCAATATCAACATAACGACGGTTACCACTTGCTGTCACGTATGAAAGCCATTGACGGCCATCGGCTGTGAGAACCTTATCGTAGTTTACACTCATACCCTTGTCATAGTAGGCCAACTCTGGACTTGAAACCTTAGCTTCTGCCTTGATTGACGCACGACCTGTAAAGGTATAAGTTCCTGTCGCTGGAAGGTTGATAGCACCTGTAGTGGCTGGTTTACTTTCAGCAGGTTTGCTGCTAGCAGCATAATCACCACCTTCGATACCGAAGTATTCTTCCAAACTCAAACCTGAATCGTGGATGTCTTTAGCTTCTTTACCCACATAGCGGATGTGCCATGCTTCTGGCATGTAGCCAGTTGAAGCTTCTTTACCTGCTTGGAAACGCACGATAAAGCCATAGTTATGTGCATTGTCTTTAAGCCATTGGCTAGCACGTGAATCTTCAAGCAAATTACCAGATTTATCGGTCAAATCAAAGACCAAACCAGTTTGATGTTCACTATATCCAGGACGAGCTGAGTAACGGTCCGCAGCTGCCTGACCATCACGGCTAACATAGTTATCGTAAAGAGTCTTTTGATAGTCATAAGAACGGAAACCACTGTATGAACGTCCAACATTCAAACCTTGGTTAATCATATCGTCACGAAGACGAACAAAAGCCGCCTTAGCTGTAGGATTCTCACCTGGGTTATAGTCCTTAGAAAGACCATGTTTTTTATTGACAATGATAATATCATCGTATTTACCACGAACACTGTAGTAAGAACCGTTATTGGTCAATTGGTGGCTAAGATCTTGAAGAACTGGAACACTGGTATGAGTGCCACCAACACCTTGAAGTTTACCTTCAATCTTATAGTAGAGGTGAACAGTGTAGTCACCACGATTATTCTTGTGATCGCTGATAGATACATGTGTCTTGTAGCTACCATCTGCTTGTTTACTTGCAGATGGCCATTTGAGGTCGTCTTGACCGTCTTTATCAGACCAGACAGGAACAAGTACTTCCTGGATAGCCTTACCAGCACCTGAAACTTCAGTAATAACCACATCAAAGCCATTTTCAGTCATATTTTCAATGTTAAGCTTACCGGTAAGTTTATTTTCAGTCGGTTTAGACTCAACTGGCTTGTTTGTTGTTACTTTCACAGTCGCAACATCAACATAACGACGTTTACCACTGTAGCTGACATAAGAAATCCATTGATGATTGTCCGCTGTCAAAACCTTATCATAAAAGACAGAATCGCCATTCATAAAAACAAACTCAGTCTTGGCTGACACCTTTGGTTCGTCCTTAACATCTACAGTCTTAGTAAAGTTGTAACGCCCACTTGAAGGAAGTTTATCAGCTCCTGTCACTGCTGGTTTTTCAGCCGGTTTATCGACTGGTTTGGTTTCCATAGGCTTATTATCTACTGGTTTAACATTCTCTGAAGCAACCGGTTGGTTTGGTTTAAGATCTGACTCGCTTGTTGTAGTACCAGCTTTGTCTTGACTAACCTCTACTTTAGCAATATCAACATAGCGACGAGCACCACTAAAACTCTTGTAAGAAATCCATTGGTGACCATCTGCCAACATAACCTTATCATATGACAAGGAATCACCATCTTCGAAAGTAAATTCAGTCTTAGAGGAAACTTTAGGTTCAGATTTCACATTAGCAGTTTTCTTAAAGTGGTAAGTCCCTTTGTCTGGGATTTCAAGTACTTCTGTCACTTCTGAATTATCAGTAGTTTTCTCTGGCGTAAGTTCAGGTTTTGGAGCAGGTTTAACCCCATCTTTAGGAGCCACCGGTTTAGACTCAGTCGTTTTCAAAGCCGCAATATCCACATAACGACGTGTACCACTGTAACTAACGTAAGAAATCCATTGGTGGTTATCCGCAGTCAATACCTTGTCATAGTTCACTTTGTAGCCTTTTTCCAAGGTGTAAAGTGTATCTGCAGAAGCCTTAGGTTCGTTTTTAACATTCAAGCTACGTGTCACATTATAAGTACCACTTGCTGGAAGCTTTTCAGCACCAGTAGTTTCTGGTTTTGCTTGATTAGTTTCTGTTGGTTTAACAGTTGGTGTTTCAGCTTTGGCTGGTGTCAAAGTCGCAATATCGGCATAATAGCGAACATAGTCATAACCAAGGTAAGAAATCCATTGGTGATTATCAGCTGTCAAAACTTTATCATAGATGACATGGTCACCCTTGCCGAAAACAAAAGTAGGTTTGAGATCTGCTTTTGGTTCCTTCTTAATATTTGTGTCACGTGTAAAGTAGTAAGTTCCTGTCGCTGGGATATTCAAAGCACCTGTTGTGGCTTGAGCGCCATTAGAAGGTTTGCCATCCCCATTACCACTATTACCGTTACCACTACCAGCTGCCACTGGTTTCACTGGAGCATAACGACGCACACCAGAGTATGATTTGTAGCTAATCCATTGGTAACCATCAGCTGTCACGACTTGATCGTAAAAGACGCTATCCCCTGGATTTACATAAAATTCAGCCTTGGCAGAAACCTTAGGTTGATTCTTAACCTCTGTACGTTCCTTGTAGACATAAGTTCCTTGGCTTGGGAGGTCGCTTGCTGTAGTTGTAGCCGGTTGGCTCACCAAACTAGTATTGACAGCTGCTCTCGTTAAGGCAGATACATCAAAGTTAGTAGCTGTTTCAGACGAAGTATTTGTACCACTTGTGGCTTCTGAGCTGGCAACTGTTGATTCAGAAGTTTTATCTGCTACTTGTGAGGTACTAGCACTCACTTCACTCGTAGCCTCGCTAGTGGCAGTTTCACTGGCGGTTTGACTAGTTGTTGAGACTTGGCTAGCTTTCTCACTTGACGCTGACCCATCTGTTGCTACACCACTGAAAATATCAGCTGCTGTCACAGCATCACTATCTGAGATAGCACGCAAAGAAGCATCTGAAGGTGTTGAAACCTCATGATGCTCATCAGCCAAAGCTTGCCCCGCAAAGACCAAACTAGCTCCTAAAAGAACTGATGCTGCCCCAAATGAATATTTACGAATGGAAAAACGTTGTTGTTCGTGTAAAAATTTTTCTCGTTTCATATCAATTATTCTCTCTATCGAATTGATGTTACAGGTTGATTGTAACACTCGGTGACAAATATTACAAGTACTTTACAGAATATTACTAAATATTTCTCACTTACCCATTAGTATACCAAATTTATTTGGCTTGTTCCCACTTAAATCATAAACTGTCCGATTTTTGTCATAATCGAAAGCCGAAGCAAGCCATACTTATTTATTCGTAATTTTGTTAGGAAAAGTAGAGGGAAACATAAAAAACATGATAACTTTATACGAGTTATCATGTTTGCTTTTTAAATCATTTATCAATGTCCTACATCTGAATATGAAATATAATAACGTTGGCCATTCTTAACAAAACTATACCAGTTTCCATCAGGTAAAATTTCATATTTATCCCAGTCAACATCTCCGGCAGGAAGTGTAGAAACTGCTCCGCTATCTTTATCTGGAGCAGCATAAACAGGTGTTTCCTCATCAAGTGTCAATGTTCCAGAAGTTGCTGTCCATGCACCTCGACCACCTTCAACTCCTCCAACTTGAGAAGCTGGTGTTGTAGATTCAACCACTTGTCCACCATCTGTAGTTCCTGCTTGAGCTTGTTTTTGAGAAGAAGCTTTAGGTGCTACTGCTGAAGCCTGATTGTCATTTTCTTCATTTGAAACTGCTGAAGATGATGATTGAGCTGTTTTCTTATCCTTCTTAACAGCTTTACTTGAGCTTGAAGATGATTTCTTGACCGTCTTGGCTGGGCTACTACTTGTGTTAACACGCGCCGACTCATGACTATTAAACATAGTCACTAAGAAGACAGCAAGGATAACTACAATTAGAGCTGATAGGATACCAATGAGTTTACTTGTATTTTTCATGAGTGATATTCCTTTTCTGATAATTTACTAGGTTATTATAATATATAGACAGTTAAATTTTTCATTGAAGTCATAAACTGTGTTTTTTCCGTCATAGTCAGACCACATCTTCTATTTTTAGTGTCTGTTTAAAACGATAGTCTTTAGATTGTGTTGACAAAGAACAATTAGGATACTTCCCTAAAATCTCTCGAACAGTGGACAAACCTATACCACGTCCTTCTCCTTTACTTGAGCGACCAAGTTTAAAGATGCCGACTGTATTGATAGATTCTTGAGCAATGGTATTCTCTACTATTACTACCTTTGTATCGCTACTGATAAGAGCAATGGTTACTTCTTTAGTAATGCTATCCAAACTAGCCTCAATAGCATTATCCAAAAAAATGGATAGCACTGTTATGAAATCCAACAATTCCATCCTCGATACTTCAAAGACGTCGCTGACCTCAAGGTGAACGGTAATAGACTGCTCTTGTGCTTCCAAGACTTTACTAGCCAAGACACCTTTAACGGCTTCATCTTTAATATTAATCAAGTTGGCAATTTCGTACTGTTTCCCCTCAATCCGAGTCTTTGTTTTTTCAAGGATGTTATCGTAGATATCGGAAATGATAGCTATATCTTTGGAGTCAATGCCATATTTGATACTAGACAAGATATTTAAGTAATCATGCCTAAATCGACGAAGATCAGTATAGAGTTGCTCGATTTGTTGACTATAATGAGCCAAATCACTCATTTGCCTATCTTTTTGGAGTAGGACTTCTTCTTTTAGTCTTTCGCTGAAAGTCGCATTAATGTAAACAAGGGTCGCAAGAAAGAGTAAAGCATAGGTCACCACGAGATAAACATGCCAATCTCTTCCTCCAGGGATCTGTTGCACAAAAAAGGTAATATATTGGAGAAGGAGGGCATAAGATAACATTGATATATCTATAAGCAATAAAAAGTACTTTGAAAATGACTTTCTAAAACCATAGTTCAGCGCTTTGAAATCTACTTTTAAGGTCTTAATGATTAACCAAAACACAGGAAAGACTGGCAACTCAGTGACAAGGTTTAAATGAAAATGATTCAGCACAATCAGATAATGTCGATTGATGACTAAGGCAATCCCATAAATAATAAGATTGTGAACAAGACTTTCTATGACGATTGGAAACAAGCCATAGAAAATATCTAATAACCTATTGCCATAACGATTTCTGTAAAGGGAATAAACAACCAAGAAGGCATGCCCTAAAACATAGGATAGGACTGGAGAAAGCACAAACAAAAATCGGATAATCAAGGGGATGATGATATACCATCTTAGCTTTATCTTCTCGGAGGTAATATATTGATAAATGAGAATAAAGAGGATAATCTCCGCTAAAAAGTCTAGATTATCCAACACAAAATTAATCGCTGTCATAGGCTAATTCTCTCAAGTAATTTCTTTAGTTTCAACTTTGAAACATAGCAAACGCCACCATTTTCAAAATAGACCGTCCCCGTACTTTTATCTAATTTGATGATATTTTCTGGATTAACTAGGAAGGACTTATGACATTTAAACAGTCTAGGGTCACTCTTTTCAATTTGAGAGAGACTGCCATAAAACTCAATCTGCTCCTCTTTAGTATAAAGGATAACCTTGTGGACGATATCCGAGGTCTCAAAGTACAAGATATCATGAAAGGGAACCTGAATAACGGTCTTAACATTCTCAATCCGAAAAGCGTCTTCTGGATTCTGACTCTGTATCTTTTTGCAGGTTAATAAGATAATACTTTCCAGACGCTTTTGAAAGTCCTCGCCCTCCAAAGACTTGTCAATAAAGTCTAGAGCTGCCAGTTGGTATTGAAAAGTTAAGGGAAGATACTCTGAATGAGTCGTGAAGAAAACAATATTGGCATAGGGGTCACTCTTGCGAATCTGCTTTGCAACTTCCAAGCCTTTTTTAGTATCGTCTTTAATCTGAATGTCTAGGAAAAAGAGCTGATGAGACCCTCGCTCGGTAATAAAGTCTAACAGTTGATTGGGTTTGTCAAAAACCTCAAAGTCGCCCACTTTAATGTTATTTTTCTTAAGAATCGTATGAATAACCTCTTCAATACGATTTTGTTGGATAAAATGATCCTCTAAAACATAGATGTTAAGCATAACATAACTCCTCTAGCATAATCTTAAGATAGATCCAAGGTGGAGCAGTTCCTTTAATAAACGAATCCCTCTTATTCAAAATGAGATTTATTGTTCTCTTTACTTATTTTACATTTTTGTTACAAAAAAGACAATAGTTTGTAACATTTTTCACTTCAATCAATTAAAAAACACCCCACAAAGTTAGATTTTATCTGTCTAACTTTTGGGGTGCAGTTCATAAATAGCAATCTTTTTTCGTACTAGTTACGATAATAAGGGAAACCTTCAGCAGTTTGGTCTTGACCAATAACAAGGTAATCAGAGCCGTTACTACCTCCAGAAATCGCTCTCAATGCAGCTGAGCTTGTATCTGAGAATACTCCTGCATAAAAAATATTATCTGAAACTCTTTGAGGCTTCAATTGAGCAGTATAACCTGTTGAGTTTTTAATAATTGTACCATCAGCGTTAATTGTAACTGATTCACCATTCGCATTAGTCCAAGTTCCCACAAGAGAGCTAATATCACCATTATCAAGGGCACCAAAGTCAAGCGATGATTGACTATTATTTGTATTCTTTTCAGATTTAACCTTGTCTGATTCAGCTGCTGCTTCAGCCACTTGTCCGCCATCTGCAGTTCCTGCTTGAGCTTGTTCTTGAGAAGAAGCTTTAGGTGCTACTGCTGAAGCCTGATTGTCATTTTCTTCATTTGAAACTGCTGAAGTTGATGATTGAGCTGATTTCTTATCCTTCTTAACAGCTTTGCTTGAGCTTGAAGATGATTTCTTAACCGTTTTAGCTGGGCTACTACTTGTGCTAACACGCGCTGACTCATGACTATTAAACTTAGTCACCAAGAAGACAGCAAGGATAACTACAATTAGAGCTGATAGGATACCAATAAGTTTACTTGTATTTTTCATGAGTGAGATTCCTTTTCTGATAATTTACGAGATTATTATAATATATAGAAAGCTAAATTTTTCATTGAAGTCATAAACAGTCGTTTTTTCGTCATAATCAGAAAATAACATTTAAAATAAAAATACTATATACATCAAACTGCCATGGATTTTGGAACAAGCATCTTAGCAACAATCTCTTTTTGTTTAGCTTTCGAAACCAAGCATGACTCTCCGTTTTCAAAATAAATAACACCTAATTCTTTGTCCAATCTCACAATGTTTTCGGGATTTACAACAAATGATTTATGGCATTTATATAGTCTGCAATCTTGTTTTACAACTTTTGATAATTGACCATAGAACTCAATTTGCTCTTCTGTTGTATGAAGAATTACCTTATGAACCGTTGGAGATGTTTCAAAATAGAGAATCTTATGAAAAGGAACTTGTATAGTTGCATTCTTTGTATCTATAGTAAAAGCACACTCTATTTGGCTCAGACCATTTTTAGAAAGTGCTAATCCAATATCAGAAATAATCCTATCTTCATATTCAATATCAGGCAAATTCTTGTCAATAAAATCAAGTGCAGCTAAGCGATACTGAAAGGTTGAAGGTAGGAGTTCGGGATGTGCTGTGATGAAAACAATACTTGCATACGGATCTCGCTCACGAATCTGTTGAGCAACCAATATTCCCCCTTCGACATCACTGTCAGATCCAATATCTAGAAAAAACAGTAAATGCGAGCCCCTTTCCGTAATACGCTCTAATAATTGATTGGGTTTATCGTATAAATCAACCTTCCCAATTCTTAAAATATATATTTGTTTAGACTTGTGGATAGCATCCTCAAGACGAGCTTGTTGAAAATAATCTTCTTCTAAAACAAAAATATCTAACATAATTGAACACCTCTAATTACAACATCCTTATTCTATAACTTAAGATGCTAGTTACTCATAGAACGAATCCTATACTTTCACCTTGATTTTATAACTTTCGCTAATTTACAGCAAATGTTTCTAAAGCATATTGAACAATATATTGATTCAACTCTTGAAACTAAAAAAACACCACCCTCAAAAGAGAGTGATGTTACAACTCTTAAGAAATATCCACATAGCGTCTTGCACCACTATAAGTCGTATAAGATAACCATGTGTGTCCATCGGCTGTAAGGACCTTGTCATAGCGAACGGACATGCCTTTATCATAGTAGGCTAACTCTGGACTAGCAACACTTGGTTGAGCCTTGATAGAGCTAGGTTTGGTAAAGGTATAAGTACCAGTTGCAGCTAGGCTTGGACTTGCTGGTTGAGCAACTGCTGTTGCCTTACCATCAATAGCAATGTAACGGCGGTTGCCTCCATAACTAACATAAGAGAGCCATGTGTGACCATCTGTGGTCACCAATCTGTCATAGTTAACGGACATACCAGCATCATAGTAAGCCAACTCTGGACTCGCTACACTTGGTTCTGCTTTAATACTAGAGCGTTCCTTGAAAGTATAGGTACCAGATGATGGTGTGCTTGGTTGAACAGGTTGTTCTACAGGTTTAGTCACACTCGTTGGTGCGATAGCCACATAGAAACGATGTCCTGAATAGCTGAGATAAGAAAGCCATGTATAGCCGTCATTATTGACAACCTTGTCATAGTTGACTGACATGCCTGAATCATAGTAGCTAACATCTGGATTGGCTACCAAAGGTTGAGTCTTGATGCCAGTACGAGCGGTAAAGGTATATGAACCTGAAGCTGGAAGGTTGTGGCGAGTTGCATTTTGAACTGGAACAGTTGTGCTAGTGCCTCCGATACCTACCATTTTACCATCTTGGACATAGTAGAGATGGACAATGTATTCACCTGCTTCAGCCTTATGGTCACTAACATTGACACGAACCTTGTAGCTACCATCACTTTGTCTGCTAGCTTGGTGCCATACAAGGTCGTCTTGGCCGTCTTTAGCTGTCCAAACTGGAACACTTACGCCTTGAATAGCCTTGTCACCACCAGAAACATTAGTGATATGAACGTCAAAACCGAGGTTAGAGAGGTTTTCAATATTGATAGTACCGCTTGGTTTGCTTTCTTGTTGAGCAAGTTTAGCCACAGCTACATAACGTCGGTTACCATTGTAGCTGAGGTAAGAAAGCCATTCATAACCATCACCACTGACAATCTTGTCATAGTTGACTGACATACCAGCATCGTAGTAGGCCAACTCTGGGCTTGCCACACGAGGTTCTGCCTTAATGCCAGTGCGTTCTTTGAAGGTGTAAGTTCCTGAGTCAGGAAGGCTATAGCTAGTAGTTGTATGAGTTTCTTCAACCTTGGCAGGAACTGTGTAAGTTGTGCCACCAACACCAACCAATTTACCATTAGTTTCAACATAGTAAAGATGAACATTGTAGAGACCACGTTCATTCTTGTGGTCAGTTAGGCTGACGTTAACCTTGTAGTTACCGTTGTTAAGACGAGTCGCATTGTACCAGATGATATCATCTTGACCATTCTTTTCAGACCAGATTGGAACAGATACCCCGAGGACACCGTTTTGGTCTGAAACATTACTGATAACTACACTAAAGTCACCATTGTCATGGCTTTCAATAGCGATATCGCCTCTTGGTTTAGCTACAGCCTCTGCAACAGCACCTAAGTCGACGTAACGACGAGTACCACTGTACGAAGTGTAAGAAATCCAACGGTGGTTGTCCGCAAGCAAAGATCTATCGTAGTTGACTGACATACCTGGATCAAAATTGAACTCAGTCTTAGCAGTCAAGCTAGGTTGGTTCTTCACATCTGCAGGTTTAGTGAAGTAATAAGTACCACGCTCAGGGATGGTTTCATCTCTAGTCGCTTCAGTGGTGCTACTAGTATTTTCGGCCTTCAAAGCTGCGATATCAGCGTAGTAGCGTTCATAATCGTAACCAATGTAAGAAATCCATTGATGATCATCTCTCTTCAAGACCTTATCATAGATAACATGGTCACCTGCACTAAAGACGAAAGTAGGTTTGATATCCATGACTGGAGCTGTACGAATTTCAGTTGTGCGACGGAAATAAAAAGTACCGTTTGATGGAATATCAAGAGAACCATCAGCAGTCACAGGACCATCTACACCTGGCTGACTAGCATTAGTTAAGACAGTACGAAGACTAGTATCGACAGCTTCACGGTCAGTAGGTCTAACTTCCACTGCTTCTGACATCGCTGAACGGTCAGTTTCACTAGCTACTTCAGAGCTAGCTACTGATGACACTTCAGAACGTGGGCTAGCCACCTCTGAGCTCGCAACAGAAGCAACTGCAGATGCAGAATGAGCAACCTCTGCCGGTACTTCCAAAGAAGCAACCTCGCTAGCCACTACACTACTAGCTTCAGAAGAAGCAACTTCACTGCTGGCAAGCTTAGGTCTTGGCACTTCTGATCTTGAGGCTGGTTGATCGAGGACATCGGTAACAGCTTCTGAAGTTGCTTGGTCAATTTGGGGTGCTTCAGAATTATTTACAGTAACTTCATAGTCCGTGATGGAACCTGTGCTATTGGCTTGTTCCTGAGCCAAAGCATGTCCACCAAGCATCAAGCTCGCACCAATCAAGACTGATGCAGCTCCAAAAGAATATTTACGTATTGAGTAACGTTGACGTTCCTTAAAAACATATGCCTTTCTCATTTTGATCACTCTCACTTTCTAGGCTGTTTGATAAAAATTGGAACCGTTTTCACATTTCTATTATACCTCTTTGAAATATTTTTTACAATTATTTCAATATTATTACTAAACTTTATTTTGTAGAAAATTGATAGCTAATTCTTTCAGATAACTATGATTAAGAAAAGCCCAAAGGGGCTACCTGAGGGCTTTTGCTACATCTAATTCCTTGACACATTAAGCAAATCTGAATAGATTAATTAATTCATTCTGGGTTGATTTGACTATAGGTATCAATCTAGTCTAACTATGATTCATCATAGATGTATTCTTCTAAATGTTCAGTCACTGTAATCTCATCGCAGGAGCTAACATTTTGAAAGTCCTTAATGTAAACAATTTTATACTGATTTGGTAGAAGTAATGGAAAGGCAATTGGCTTACCATTCTTACACACGCGAAACATCTGAAGGCTATCTGTTACGTTACTAATAAAGACAAACGGAAACAAATGAGGACTGGGAGAATCCAAATAGTGATAGGTCCCCTTTAAGGTACCACTAGTACTTCTCACTTCTCCATGTTCTTTTTGAGACATTTTTAAAGCGTACTCCTTCTACTACTTGTAATTTCCTTTTCTTAAGTACCGAGGGACAATACCATTAATCTAATTTATTGTAAACATGCATCCGACCATATATCGCATCAGAACCGAAACGAATCTGTCCATTACTATCAAAGAAAATTGGGTCACTGGTTGGTCCATCATTATGAGCAAAACCTGCTACATAACCGCCATCTTGAGCAAAACCATTAAAGAGCTGACTACTTGTATCACTATAACCACTTTCAGCACCAACACGGGTTACACTACCGGATGGGGATACTGTAATTGTGTCCCCTAAGTCATTTTGATAGGTACCAGCAACACTAGAGAAATCACCATTAGCCATTGCTGTAACATCCACTGCTGTGGTAGCTGGTGTTTGTTCCGCTGAAGCGGCTGGTTGTTCTGTCGTCGTTCCTTGATTTACTCCGGCTGTTTCTTCACTAGGATTTGTTGGGGCAACTTCTTGTTGAGTAGATCCAGCAACATTTCCGGCTGATGGTTGTGAATTCTTTTCTCCAGAGGTTTCTTTTGAGACTTCTTCTGAACTAGAAGATTTTGTCTTTTTCTCAGACTTCTTCGCTTTTTCTTTTGAAGATGGTTTTGTCGATTTCACTTTCTGACTAACCTTACTAGAGCTCGATGTTAATGTGGCTTCCTTCTTGTTATTACCACATGCACCAAGTAATAGAACGGAAGTTAAAGCGAGTGCGGTTAAAGTTGTGAAACGTTTTGTAGCAGGTTTCATAATAATTCTCCTTAATACTCTATTTTAGACTGTGTCATTTTCAAAAATCTCGATGAATAAGTTATATTCTTTAGTTCTTCTTATGAATCTAATATACTGCATATTTAAAAAAAAAAGGACACGTATGTCCTGCTCTATTCTTTCATAGCATCTCTCATTTTCTCTGACATGATGTCAGCTAAAGAGGTATCTCCTAATAATCTAGCCAGCTTTTCGTCTAGTTTCATTAGGTTATTTGGCTTATCTAAACTAGTCGCATGCATCAATTGATATTTGAGATTGAGGTATTCTACCGGCAACTTTGAGCCTATAGCTCTCTCTCCAAGCAATTCCGATAAAGATATATTCAGACGTCTTGCCAAGTGCTCTAAGGTTTCTAGTTTAGGTTGAGACTTCCCTGTCTCTATACGTGTCAATTGTCGTACTGATAAAACCTCATTCCCTTCACAAAATTTTTCTTTAGTGAGTCCTTGTGCTAATCTCAACTCTCTTAACCGATGACCAAAGTCTTGTCCAAACATCGCTAGCTCCCTATTACTTGAAACTATTATAATTTTTATGATTTGTAATAGTATACCACCCAATATTCACTATTTCAATTGTGAAATGAAAAATAATTATTACTTTCAATACCGCTTACAAGTCAAAACTACCCGTGAGAACAGGTAGCTTGCTCTTCGGCTGAAAGCCTCTGCTAC
>NZ_KV832533.1:35010-82255 GCF_001837455.1 Streptococcus sp. HMSC068F04 | reverse complement strand
ACTTGCAGATTCTGAAGCACTTGTTGAAGCACTCATTGAGGCTGACGTACTTGCGGACTCGCTGGCACTTGTTGATGCACTCATCGATGCTGACGTACTTGCTGATTCGCTCGCACTTGTCGATGCACTCATCGATGCTGACGTACTTGCTGACTCGCTAGCACTTGTTGAAGCACTCTGTGACGCAGATGTACTTGCTGACTCACTGGCGCTGGTTGAAGCACTTTGCGATGCGCTAGTACTTGCCGATTCACTCGCACTCGTTGAAGCGCTCATTGAAGCTGACGTACTTGCGGATTCTGATGCGCTAGTTGACGCACTCTGTGACGCTGAGGTACTTGCGGATTCGCTAGCACTCGTTGAGGCACTCATGGATGCACTGGTACTTGCTGACTCTGATGCACTTGTCGATGCACTTTGTGAGGCGCTTGTACTTGCTGACTCACTGGCGCTGGTTGAAGCACTTTGCGATGCGCTAGTACTTGCCGATTCACTCGCACTCGTTGAAGCGCTCATTGAAGCTGAGGTACTTGCTGACTCTGATGCACTTGTCGATGCACTTTGTGAGGCGCTTGTACTTGCTGACTCACTGGCGCTGGTTGAAGCGCTCATCGATGCACTTGTACTTGCAGATTCTGAAGCACTCGTTGAGGCGCTCATGGATGCAGATGTACTTGCTGACTCACTCGCACTTGTTGAAGCGCTCATTGACGCGGACGTACTTGCTGACTCACTCGCACTTGTTGAGGCGCTCATGGAGGCACTGGTACTTGCTGACTCGCTCGCACTTGTTGAAGCGCTCATGGAAGCAGACGTACTTGCTGACTCACTGGCGCTGGTTGAAGCACTTTGCGATGCGCTAGTACTTGCCGATTCACTCGCACTCGTTGAAGCGCTCATTGAAGCTGAGGTACTTGCTGACTCTGATGCACTTGTCGATGCACTCTGTGACGCGGATGTACTTGCGGATTCTGATGCACTAGTTAAGGCACTCATTGATGCCGACGTACTTGCCGACTCACTCGCACTCGTAAAAGCACTTTGCGATGCGGACGTACTTGCTGATTCACTGGCGCTTGTACTTACAGATTCGCTTTCTCTTGCGGACGTACTTGCTGATTCACTGGCAGATGTACTTGTACTTGTTGATTCTGACTTGTACACAGTATCTGATACCGTTTCACTTTGTGTATATGTTGTTAGTGGGTATTGAGATTGATTTGTTTGATTCTTATCGAAATCTTTGTAATAGACTGTTGCAACACCATCGTTACTGATTTCAATACTTGCAATACGATCTCGGCCATTTGCAATCACCCTATCATGTGCCTTCATGATTTCTTCACGAACTTTAGCTTTATCTATCTCTGTTAAGTGACCGATATCCTTTACTTGTGTAACAGTTATCGAAGGCTTGTTAAATAGATCTTTTAATTGACCTTGTCTAACACCAAATTCATCAGATAAAGTCCTATTTCCACTTAGGTCGACTGCTTCTACACGACGTCCCCAACGATTACCTGCTCCCCAAATCAAGTCACTCTTTGGAACAACGGTAAAGGTAAAGGTTGTCTGGTCATCGCTCATAACGGTATTGATAATATTTGGAATAGCACCCGTTCCCCAGTTTGTATTTCCCTGGAAGAAATCTGAAAGGACAGTCGCATTCCCAGTTACTCGTAAGGTAGCAAGCTTACCGCTATTGTCTTTACCAGTAACGGTCACTTGGATGACATCTCCAGCATAGAAAACATAGTCACCATTTATTCCTATCTGAGGATCTTTGCCGTTTACCTTAACCTTATACTCAACAGTTGGTTTCACTGTTTCTGCCGTAATCGTCGCTGTAGCCTTTTCTGAAGTTTCCCCTTCAAATGTGCTTGTAGCTGTAACAGTACCTACAGGCAACAAGCCATTGTTATCATCATAGGCTTGCTTCAGATCCTGTGCCGTAAAAGTAACACTTTCATCACTAGCTCCTGCCTCCTTGGTAAACTGATGCCCATTCAAGGTCAAAGTGACCGTGGAACTAGGTAGAACGTTCGTGACTTGAATAGATTTACCTGGTAAGCCACCTGTCTCTGTCACTGAGTCCTCAGAGATCACTGGAGTAGGGATAACCGTATATTCGGCAGTTATTGGAATCGTCAGAGGGATATCTGACTTATCATCTGTGATCGTATAAGCAATGTCTAATGTAGCTTTCCCAGCAGTTGTAATGTCTGGTCCTAAGCCATCTCTGAATTCCCCTATAAAATTAGGATTTCCCGTAATAGTCACCCAACTAGCCGGATCTTTACTAGTTCTATAATTTTCATCTTCTACATTTTGATGGAAAACTTTGTGTTTGGTTGTGAGTTCAATAACACGGTGTTCGAGTGTCGTTGAAGTCGTAAGCAATTTAGAAGTATCTGTCGTTGCTCCATAACGCCCCACATCATAAATCCGCTTAATGGCATAGGTAAATGTTCCTGTGTTATCAACTGTTAATGGGATAGTGGTAAAGCTGACTCCAGACGCATCTGTCCATTGTGTTGTATAAGAAACATCTGTAGTGTCTGATTTAATATAATTACTCTCATCTTTTCCATTATGAAGACCTTGGCCTTTAAGATCATAAATAGGACTCTTAGCTTCAATCGTCGGTAAAATGGTGTAAGGAACTGAAACCGTGTAAGTTTGAGAATCCCCTGGAAGTTGAACAGTAACCTCCGCAACTCGATCCCCTACCGTATTGGTATTGATTAGATCTTTTGATGTCTTCCAACGTACTGAACTTCCTGAAGGCAAAGCTAAATCATTGGCTAATTTTACAAAATTACTTGGAATACTTAATTCTGGAGAACCTTCATGATGAAGGGCATAGAGCCTATCCGCCTTCGCTTTAGGTGCAGCATAAGTCGCTAATTTTGAATTTCCAGAAGCTGTGTAAGTCGCTGTGCCACCTGTTTCTGTCGGCCCTGTCTTAGATGTACTTGCTTGGATATTTCCATATGGCAAAGCTGTTGTGACTGTGACAGTTGCATTCCCAGATGCATCAGCTACTGCAGTTCCAATAGCCCTCCCTGCTGAATTGCTCAACGTAACGGTTGCACCTGGTGAAGCTGTTACTGCAATCTGCTGATTCTTCATACCAGCTTTACCGGTCAAATCAGTCGTAATCGTTGCTACTTTTGGATTGACCGTTACGACAACATCAATCTCTTTAGTGGCTCTATGTCCTGCTCCATCCTCACCAGTTTTTACAATAACTGTTTTCGTGAATTTTCCGATTTGATCCATGCTCGGAGCATCATTGTTTTTCCAGGTGAAGGTATCATTGGCCACAGGAGTGATTGCATTCGAACCAGATGCATACTGCACTGCGCTGATTGCATTAATTGTAACATTGTCACCTTGAGTAAAGACCCAAGATCTCGTAGGGTTTGGTGTCGGGTTGGCAACAAGATCATAAACAATGTGTCGGAAAGTAGATGAAACCGTCAGTAACTTGCTAGATTCCGTTTCACCATACCGACCCTTTGGAAAAACTGCTTTTAACGTATAGTCTTTATAACCTACCGTATCGGTATTGATATCATCAATCTTCGTGGTTCCATCATAAAGTCCCCAAGACATTCCTGAAGGATACCAAGCACCCGTACCTAATTTCGTAAGGTAACTGTAATAACCACCACCTGAAGCTGAACCATTTGTCAGTGATTGTCCTTTAAAGTCGTAGATTGGACTTTTGGCGCTAAGAGATGGATAAACAGTGTAGGGGATATCAACTGTTTGAACATAGCCATTCGGCATGGTGACTTTTACAGTAGCCTGTTTATCACCTTGATCAGACGTATCAAAAGGTGTTGCAAATTCGTACTTGGTATCACTTGGTAGGGTCACACCTGTTTGAGTCTTTACAAAATTTTGAGCGACAGTTAAATCAGAAGCATTTTCACCAACATAGGTATAGATACGATCCACCTTTTTCTCTACTGTAGGAGAGTAGGTATAGGTAACTGTTACCTTTCCTTTCTTAAATTCAATCTTGTTTCCGCCTCTATAGAGATTATATGTGTTGGCATTATTTCGTTGAACTTTGTAACCAGGAATATCCAGGTAACTTGTTAAATCTTGGATATTTCCTCCTAGACCAGAAATGGTTTTAGATGGTTTGAGCTCCACTCCTGTAATATCATCTACATACTTGATCGTAATGTAAGATCCACCTGTGGTGTAATCGAAGGATTCAAGTCGAAATTGTTGTAAGTTAACACCTGAACCAGTTGAAGCAAATAATGCAAAAGCTAATTCACTAGGATTTCCTGCATTTGACAACAGTGTCATATTCTTTGTATCGTTCCAAAGAACATTTGTATTTCTAACTTTATCATCAACCAGATAATCACTTTGTTGACCAATTTTCTGATTTGCTAAATTATAAGACCAAGTCTGTCCAGCATAATTTACGGTCATAACTTTAGTCTTACCATCATAATTTACAGTGTAATTTTGGAAAGAATTATTTGTTGGATTCGTTTGAAGTTTAGAAAAAGTCGAGATAACAGGATACACTCGTCCTTGTGCATTAATATATTTCGTCCCATTATAACTATAAATAAATCCTCCGAATGCTCCGCCACCACCAACACGTGAGGGATCTGCTGAAGCCATATTTTGGGGAAGTGGAGCACTCGTATTATGCCATGTATCAAGTTTAAAACCAAAGGATCCTTTAAGGTTGGTTCCCCCCATCCCAAGACTCGCACCTGATCCATTGCTGTTGGCATTCCCTATTTCACCAACGTTACCCGTAGAGAAAATAGCTGCAACACCGTCACCACCGTCATGACCATTATTTCTAAACCTTTCATAAGCATCACCTAGATTGATTTTTCCTTTGAGCACAAAACTCTCGGTCATATCAATCTTATTCTTAAGCGTATAGGAACCTGCTTGACCACCACTCGCAGTGGTTAGGGTCACAGTACCATTATTAAAGGTTGCCGAACCGTTAGTCTGGAAGTAATCCATTTGATCTTCCGGCGTAACATGAAGTGCTGCTTTTGGCGTGTAAGTAGCATTTCCAATATTTGTTGCTGCTCTGAAACCTGTTCCTGTCGGAAGTGCTCTCCCATTACGGCTGTCTCGAAGTCCAGAATTTGCACGCAACACCGTATTGACCACAGTATTACGGGTTCTAGTAGCTTCAGAGATAAGTGCGTTGAGGTCAGCATTTGGATCTGTCAAAGCATTTTGAATCGCTTCAATCGTAGCATTTCCTTTTAGAAGGGCACTTTCCGCTCCTTCACGATTGCCTAGTTTCCCTAGATAGGTTCCAATTTCAGTAGACAGTGAGGTAAGCTTTGCCTCTTGCTCTTGACGCTTCTTATCCGCCTCAATACTCACCGCCAGAGCAGTATTAGCTACTGCTGTAGCTTCTGAGGTAACCTCTGCTGCTTGTACTGAGACTGTCGGTACTGACGCTCTTGTTGTTAAATCTGATGAACGTGATGTCTCATTGGTATCTAAGTCTTCTGAACGCATTGAGTCTGCACCACTCTCAGACCCCGTCTGGCTCGTAGCAGTAACTTGACTACTTGATGTCTCACTGGCATGCCCTGTCGCCTTTGAACCACTCATTGAAACTGAAGTAGACTCCGAAGCTTTCTGTGAAGCCGAAGCACTGGTGCTGGCTGACTCACTCGCACTTGTCGAAGCTGACGTACTAGCAGAGGTTGAGACTGAGGTCGAAAGGCTTGTTGATACTGACGCAGAAGCCTGCTGACTGGCTGATAGTGAGACTGAGTCTACTGAGTTTGATACTGAATCTGTGGCTGAGGCTGACTGGCTAACAACATCCCCTCTGACTGCAGATTCTGTAATAGCTCCCGAATGACCCAAAACCGCTGAATCAGAAGCTGCCAAAACATCTGTCGTCGGACTAACCGTATGCTCTACCGCTGATGGACTTGTTACTTCATCAGCTTGAACCACATAAGTCGCTACTCCTCCACCTAGTAGAGCTCCAGTCGCGGCTACTCCCTTTAAAAGTCTGTCACTTGTGATTAAAGGTACTTCTTCCTCAACTTGATGAACTGATACAGATGACGCATCCACACGACCACTTATTATCTTAAAAAGCCCAAAGTGAGAGGTTGCGGCACGTAACCAATGTTTCCCTGACTTTACCAATTTAAAACGTGTCACACGATCAGTTTCTCGGTACTGACCCTCATTTCTTCTAAAAAACATATATAAACCTTTTCATTTATTTTTTATTTCTATATCTTTTTCATAAGCATATTATCCTATTTTATCATAAAAATAGTCAAAAAATTAGTACTATAACTTATTTTTCAAACTTTATTATTCTCAACTTTTTTGTAAATCAAAGAAACATAAAAAATCCCTCAGAAACTTAATGTTTGAGGGAAAATTACTTTATAAAAATAGTCAGTTTAATCCCATTAATCTATGATAATCAACTATAACTAATGATAAGAGATAACCATCATGACCAATAGAACAACAAATAATGCAGAACTAAGCCCCAGAGTTAGGCCCTTTAGAAGAGTTTGGCTCGCCCAGTAACTGGTCCTACCAATATTACTCGTGGCATCACTCGAAAAAATCTGAATTTGCCTAGGCTGCAGTGTTACAGTAATAATAAGTGACACACTTAAAATGATGAGTAAAATCATAAAGAATATTTGCATAGACTACCTCAACATACCTATTAAAGTAAAAATTAAACTAATTATAATAACAAAGCCTAACATAAAAAAGAAAATCTTATTTATTTTCTCGCCCCTAGTTTCTTTTTCCTTCACTATGGGCTTTTGTTTTAGCTCCTCCATACGGCCTTCAACCGCATTATGAAATAAGTCTTTATTTGTCATATTTCTCTCTTTCCTATGGGAAGTAGGTCACGATATTACCATCCTCACTAACAAGCACTTGACTGAGTAAAAGATTGCGAACCATGTCTTTTTTGATCTGCTTCTTCATGGTTTCAAAACCTGCAAATGCTTCCTGATAATATTCAACAATTGGATTCTTCTGACTAGCCGTTTGACTCCCAATAGCTTGTTGGAGTTGTTGTAAATAGTCAACCTGTTCAATCCAATTATCATCAATAGCCTTAAGAAGTGATAGACATTGGAAATATCCAAAAAGATCAATGGTGTCTAATTGTTTCTTTTTATCATCTATTTCCCTATAAGCAAACTGATAGATAAGTTCAGCCACAGCTTCGACATCATCAATATCCAGATTATCTGGAATTTTCTCAATATGAAAACTAATGTTTTTGAGAATAAAGTGATACAACTTCTCCTTCTCGCTAAGATCTTCTTCAACCAGAGCAATATCAATATAGTCATCAAGAACCTGCTCAATGGTATCTGTTAAATCCTGATCTTGATTAATAAGGTGATTTCGTTGGGCATAAATGAGTTCCCGTTGAATGTTCATACTCTCAGCATATTCTAGTGTTTGCTTACGTGAAAAACGTGCCGCACTGTCACTAGCTCTTTGCGCCTTCTCGACCAAACGTCTGTAGCGTCGCCCTACTAATTCTATACTCTCAGTTTTCTCATCAATAGTGTAGTCTTTATAATATTTATGTACCCAGTTAGGGCCATACTTTTTGATAACATCATCTTCAAGTGAAACAAAAAATTTAGACATTCCAGGATCTCCCTGACGTCCTGAACGTCCTCTGATTTGTAAATCAATACGCTGACTTTCCATACGTTCAGTCCCAATGACAACAAGACCACCTAATTCGGCGACTCCAGGTCCCAACTTAATATCGGTCCCTCGTCCCGCCATAGAAGTAGCTACCGTGACAGCACCCATCTGACCTGATTCAGCTATCATCTCAGCTTCTCTCGGAGCATTATTAGCATTTAAAAGATTGTGGGCAATTCCTTCCCTTAGGAGAAGGTTAGAATATAATTCAGACATTTCAACCGAACCAACGAATATTAGGAGAGGATTCCCTTTTCGATGATAATGCTTTACATACTCTAGGGAAGCATAGATCTTTTCTGGTAAAGTTACATAAAGATTGTCTGGATAATCTATCCTTTGTTTCGGACGATTGGTCGGAATTTGAACAACTTGCATTCCGTAAGTATCCAAAAATTCTTTTTCTGCCGTCTTACCAGTCCCAGTCATACCTGAAATCTTTTTGAACTTACGAAAAAGGCTTTGATAGGTGACAGAAGCCATGGCACGTGTTTCGGGAGATAACTTTACAAGCTCCTTGGCTTCAATTGCCTGATGCATGCCTCCTTGGAGTTTGGTCAATTCCATCAAGCGTCCAGTCGCTTTATCTAAAAGAACAACTTCTGGTCCATCTTTTCCTTGACGAACAATATAATCTTTATCCTTTTTGAATAGGGTATGAGCTCGGAGAGCATAAATAAGGTGACGCGCAAACGTAGCATTCTCTTTGGCATAGAGATTACTAATTCCTAGATAATTTTCAGCTAACTTTGCACCTTTAGTTGTCAGCCAAACTTCACCCTTTTCTTCCTTGAAAATATAGTCCTGATCCTCAACCAATGTCGTCATGAGTGTATTAATCATAGCATAATAGTTGGATTGAACACGAGGAGAACCTGAAATAACCAAGGGAGTTTGCGCACTATCCAGTAAGACGGAATCAACCTCATCAATAATAGCAAAGTTAAAAGGACGCATGTATTTACCGTCTTTATTCGAAGCTAGATTGTCAATAAGATAGTCAAAGCCCAAACCACTATTTGTCGTATAGATAATATCAGAAGCGTAAATCTCCCTTTTTTCAAAGGTATCAAGTTCTTCACCATCCTCTGCAAAAGGAACGCCAATGGTTAGACCTAGAAACTCGTAAACCTGTCCCATTTCTTCAGCATCACGTTTTGCTAAGTATTCGTTTGTCGTTACAAGTATTGCTCCTTGTCCTGTCAGTGCATTTAAGTAAACTGGCATGGTTGCTGTTAAGGTCTTACCTTCTCCTGTACTCATCTCAGCAATATTTCCCTGATGCATAACGATTGCTCCCATAACCTGAACATCATAGGGAAACATACCTAATACACGCTTAGCTGCTTCACGTACTACTGCGTAAGCCTCTGGTAATAAATCATCTAAACTTTCGCCTTTGTCTAGCCGTTCTCTAAATTCAGTAGTTTTATCTTTTAATGACTGGTCATCCAGTTGTGCCATCTGCTCAGCCCAACCATTAACTTGCTTGAGTACACTTTTTACTGGTTTTAAAGGATTTAAAGAATTAAACATTTTCTTCTCCTACTTCAGTGATTGTCATTCCCTTAAAATCCAATTCTACCATTCCAGCACTCAAGAGGGAGATGGAATAATTGTAGGCTTCATGAGGATAGACGAAAGTGAAAGATTGTTTTTTTTCAATCATCTGCTTAACTTCCTCACCATAACGATTTAAGAAGCTTAATTTAAGATAAACCGTACCTTCAGGAACTGTTGTAAATTGTGATTCGAGACGATAAATATATCCCTTTTTTAACAAAGGTAAGCTAGGTTGCTTTCGACTCGCCTGATAATTTTGAATAGCTAGCCAGGAATGAATCTCAGTTCCTGATGCTATCAAGGGGTTACTGAAATTGACTGAGCCATCTGGATGATGTTCAATTTGGGAACCAAACATATAGGATCTCACATTCGTTCCCCATTGAATCTGAGAGTTATTCTTATGAATCATGTTCATCCCTTTCTTCCAAAATCATTTTCTAAAATCATACGATAAAAATTGAGAAACCAAGCAGTCGCAGTTGAATGGTCATCATTATGTCGTCCAGAAGTTCCCTTGCTAAGAATTCGTGCTCCCGAAGAATATAGGACTTTAGTAATATCCTCGAAGGCTGTTGGGTCCATATCCTCATCTTTCATGTAAGAAACCCCAAAGGTCGTGTTTGAGAAGTCTGCTTTTTCAAACTTATCCCAGAACTTCTGATTAAGGGCCTCGACGCCTTCATTGTCCAAACGTCCCGTCTGCAAATGCAAGACATCAATTCCTGTCGGGAAAACCTCTGGTGCCAAAAGTCTGGCACGATTACCGATGGTACCAACATTGGCTAGAGGTTTAGACATGATAATGGCATGAGGTTCAAAGTCCGCGCCATAGTACATAGATGGGAAAGTTCCCATGGACATCCCAGAGAGAATAAGTTGATCACTGTCAAAGCCTAGGTAATCCAAATAATGTTGGATAGTATCCTTGATACTATTTTCAAGCTCTTCAGTTCCCATGTAGAAAGCTCCCCCCTCTAGGCGAGGATCAGAAAATAGCAGGAAAGGTGTCTCCATAGCCCTCATCATACCAAATCCTTCAAAACCTTCGGCAGGACGAAAACCTGAAAAGTAGACGGACAGCGGTGGCTTGAAATCCCCAGGATAAAAGAAATAATTGATTTCCTGACGTTTACTATCATGGAGAATCCCCCCACCCAATACAAACTTTCCAAATTGAAAACGTGTCCATCGTTGATGGAAATTCCCAACTCTTAGAGCACCATTTCCTTTAGCTTCTAAAGTTGCTGATAAAATATAAGTTCTCCCCTGATCTAAAACAATGGCACCTTTACGCATTTCTTCCTCGCTAACTACAATTGTTCTCACGATTTCTGAAACTGAACCTTCAGGAATAATGCGCAGCACTAATTGGCATTGACAGGTCTGAGCCTTCTCAAATTCTAACCAAAGTTCAACAGGGAAATCCTCAGCTACTCGAATATTAAAACTCCAGTTAAGAATAGGCTTAAAGGAATCGCCGTAATTCCCATCTAAAGAGATACTTTCAAAACCATTATAAATAACTTTCCCTTTGAATCGAGGATGAACCTGGATCTGATAAGGGAACAATTTATCACCATATTGTCCAGCGAAAAGTGCCTTAGACAGGGTATCTAGCAGATCTTGCTTATCTGAAAAATCTGCTGGTATAGCACAAATCTCTTTCAGAAAGCGGCCTACTCGATGGTCCTCTATCAAAAGGTCAGCATCATAGAAGATGGTATAAGGAACTAAGCTCTTACGCAAGTCCATCAGCATGAGTAAGGATTCCTGACTATCAACAAGGACCGCATTAAAATTTCTTAGTTTAGCTTGTTTCAAACATTGGAGAATATCACTAGAAAGCCCAGCACGAAGGTAGAAAAAACGAACATTATCGGGGAGCTCATAAGTATTTGACCAATTATCTCGTCCAACCTGCAAAATGCTAATTTTAGACATACTTATCCTCCTTCAAATAGTGCTCCCATTTTTCAACAAAACGCTCTCCTGTATTTTCTCTGATTTTCTCAATTGCTTCAATTAAAGCTTGATTCCAGTACTTTAACTGATCAAGATAATAAGATGCCGCCTCCTCAAATTGTGTTACTTCTTCTAGAATATAACCATTTTTCAAATGTGTTACATAGTCCGAAGTGACCCTATTTATCTGTGGAATCCCAGCACTAATGCCTGCAATTTGAGTATAACGATGTGGTTCCAAGCTGAGATCAACAATAAGACGGGTATACTCAAATTCTTTAATCAAGGCTGTCTCATCAATCAAATTAACAAAATCATAACGATACTCAACTTCCTCATTTTCAGCGAGGTAGTTTTCTGCACTTTGATTATCTTTTATGTGTTTGAATTTTTTCTTATTCAGTTTTTCAGAGATAAGGTGCTCTACGTCTTCTTTAAATGTATCAAAATCATGCGGATTCGCATTGAAAGTTCCAAATACAATATAAGTATTCTGGTGATTTGCTACAAAATCTAAAACCTGATAGATAGCTTCCCAACTGATATCATCTAAATTCACCTGGTAATAGAGTTTAGATGACTTAAGACGTTGGCTCTTTCCAAGTGCTAGACGGGTATCATAAGATGCCATATGCTGAATCTTCTCAGCTTGCTCTGGAAATAGTTTTCTTAATTCTGTAGAAAAGTCCTGAGAATCACTAATAATCAGATCAACAAGTTGCAAATAAGAAGCATAATCCTCTAAGGCGTCATTTTGATTGCGTTCTTTGAAGTAGGTCAAGATTTTCTGATTAGCCTCTGGTAGATGACTATAAAGAGTTTGATTCAGATTACTTTTCGACGCAACGACAAAGCAATCCGAAGGCGTCAATTCTTGAGCAATATAAGCATCAAAAAACTCCCAAATGACTTCTTCCATACTGATATAGTAATTTTTCTTAAAACGATGATCTGTTCTTGGATTACTTACGATCCCTCGTCCATCAAAGAAATGACAAAGTTGCCAAATGCCATCTTCATTCAAATAATCTCGGTGTGTCGCCTGACCATTTTCAAAATGAAGGATACTAGAAACAAATCCTCTGTCATCATAAATTTCTTCTCTTAAAATCAGACCATCCTGATAATATCGAATAAGACTCAAATATCCTTCTGGTCCCAACTCTATTTCGGCAAAACGCTGATGATGTTTCTCAACAACAATAATGAAGGGGGTAAAAATAAAGTCACAATCATCATCCCAATCCAAGTCAGATACTTGTAGACAACGCATGGGCTGATCTTTGATTCCTTGAATAGCATCAAACACTGAAAAATGCGACACTTCTAAGAGATCAAAGCGGTGCAGAAAATAACGTAGATGTGGTTGATAAGCTAAAAGTAATAATCTAGGCGACATAGCTTGGCCTTGAAAAATACGTGCTTGGTGTAAAGTATCATCAAATTCTATTTTCGAGGTTCTAAAATACCACGGTGTTAAGTCAGGTTGCCAAAACTCTGCCCCTTGACCGTACCAAGCCGGAATTAAATAATACATATGTTCTCCCATTTTTTATGAATTCAAAATAATTAACGATATATTAAGGATGATAGGTAGGCAGGTCAAAAAGATCACCAGACTACCTATCACTCTCAAATGAATAATTGAGGTGATATAAATAATTTTAATTTTTAATCTAGTCAAACAAACCTTTATAGGATTCATTTAGGGTCATAGCTGCAATTTCTTCGCGTACATTGTATACCATTCCACTGTAAATCAAAAACATTCCAGGAATCATACTGAGTTGTAAGTACTGCGGATTAATAAGCACAATCATCATAGGGCCACCTGCCATGATAACTGTATAAATTGCCCCAATAACAGCAAATTTCATGACAACTTTATTGATATAACGGCTTGTATCAGGGCCAGGATAAACATTGTAAATGTACTCTCCTGATTTTCGCATGCGTTCTGCAATTTGTTCACCACTAACGTTTACGAAAGCAAAAGCAATCCCCAAAACAAATAAGACCACTTGATAGAGAACAAGCCAAATCGGATGTCCCACTGTCAGAGCTTCAATCCAAGTATTTGTCCAACTGTTTTTAGGAAATAAAATCTGAATCAAGATAAGAAGATATTGAGGAATAGAGACTAGAGAAATTGCGTACATGAAGGGCATCCCACCTGCTGGGGTAAGCATAACATCAAGATAGGAATACTGGCTAAAACGATTATGAATATTAACCTTATTGATGGGAATGCGATACCGTGCTCTTTGGACAATAACTGCAATATATAAGAAGAGCAAACCCATGATAATCAGAGAGAGAATAATCGGTAATCCTATATGTAGTCGTGTAATACTCTCTCCAATTTGCCTAGGTAGATTAGCAACCATACTGGCCATCAAAATGACAATAGAACCTCCTATACCAAAGAAAGAATTCAAATCCGATAGCCAGACTAAAAAGAAGGTTCCCGCAATTAGAAGGATAGTGTTCGTTAGGATAGCCAATCCTTTAGGAATTCCTACTTCAATCGGAAGGCTTAGAGACACCGCTAAAGACTGGATGAGAGCGATGGCAAAGGTCAAATACATTTTGCGTCGATCCTGTATTTCTATTGGTAGCTTACTTAAACCAGACTTTTTTGAAAACGAAAACATCTGCCAAAGAATCATGGCTGACATCCAAGGGGACAAGCCCACAGAAAAAAGTGAAAATGAACTTAAATTACCACCCATCATAGCACTTGTGAAGGCTATCGAATTGGATAACCCTCCTAAGAGTTTTGGGTGCTTCAAATCTATAAATGGTAAGACTAAATGGCTTCCCAAAACATAAATAAAGAGGAAAAGAACTGTCCAAGATAAACGTTTAAAAACAATAGATTGTAATATTTTTTTCATTAGCAGCCACTCTCCTCCTTCTCACTAATACGCTTAGCAACCAATTGATTAATAGCATTCACCATCAATTCAGGATTTTCATGTGAAAAAATAGCTTGATAAGATTGATTTGGAGCTTGTGTATTCTCAAAAGTTAGTAAAGGAAGCTGATTTTGAGTTACGTACCCATAGATTTCTGGTAATTTATCATAATGATTAATATCCAGATAGAAATCAACTTTAGATAGCTCATATTCAACAAGCAAAGGATAGGTATTTTGATAAAGGGTTACATTTGGATGGCGAGATAACACTAAAAGTTCTGTAGCCATATAGGTATAGGCAGCGATGATAAAATGAACTTGAGGCAGATGCTGAACTAAGTATTCAATCTGTTCCAATAAGTAGGAGTTCGTCAAAGTATAACACGTCAACACGGTAGATTCACGGTTAGATTCTAACTCAAAGCCCCGATTTGTCCATGTTTTCAAAATTTGAGACCATTCCATGAGATAGTACCGCCACCAAACCTCACGCAGTCGTACTACTGAAAACTGATTCCACGGTTTATCCGGAGAAATATAATGTAAAATCAAAGGTAGTGGTTCAAGAGGAATTTCAAAAACAAAACGATGACCTCCCTCGGCTGCACCAGCATCAAAACCAATTTGAAAATTATAAGTATCAGGTAAATTCAGGTAGCGGTCTTCAAATACCATATTGAGTATTGATTGATCACCCTCTCCTACATTTGCGTGCTCCCGTTCAGTTGTATCCACTAGTTTTTGACGGATATGTTCCTCTTTCCATAAACGATTGTTAATCAGCAATACACCTGCATTAAAACCAACACCGGCACCAAAACAAGAACGAACAGCTCCGACATAATTGTCTCCCAATTCCTGTTCAAAAAGACTATCTAGATTACCTGTGACTATCAAATCACTATCAAGATAAAGCACCTTATCTTCATGTACGAAATCAGGTATAAAATAACGCGCAAAGGTCATATGATTGATATGTCCCAACTTATTAGTCCAATTCATCTGAAATTGAGGACCAATTAACTTAATATCAAGAAGCTCTCCTCCGAGTCTCGCCACATGCTCTCTCGTGGCACGGAACCACTCGACTGGGATATCTTGATTAAAAAGGTATATTTTAAGCTGACGATTGTGATAACAAAGAGATTTTAAAGCGGTCTCTATCTGACGAATATAAGCATAATCTCCTGCCAATACTACTGCATTTTTATTATTCATATATCTTTCTTATTCTATTGGCAAACGAGATAAGTCTGCCACGATTTGTTTGGTGTAGGTTTCATCTTCGATGAATTCAATATCTTGGTCAAAGTTATACTCCGCCGTGTGTTTGTGTTTGAGTTTAACTTTTGTTGTCGCACCCATTTTTAGCCATTCATATTCAGAGTCAATATGTCCAATATCCAAGGCTTGATAGCCATCTTTAGCTAGATTTGCAACTAATACTTTGGCCGTTGGGCCCAACATGATGAGTATAAGATGATTATCCGCATACTGACGAATTGTTGACTCAATAGCATCCACATCCTTATAAGCACAATGAGAAGAGCAAACAATACGTTTGATAGATAAGGCCTGATCGAATAAATCATTACCAACCCCGGAACGAGATGTTGCTCCTTCTACTATTAAGAGATTTTTGTTTTCCCATAACCTTTTTAGCTTTTCAAACTGCGACTCAGCTTTTGTTTTATCTAAAAAATCAATATAAGGACGTGAGATAAAGGTTGAACCATACCATGGTGCCGGTGCAATTTGACGATAAAAATCATCATAATGATCCAAATGCTTTTTCCAAAAATCTTCTGCCCACCATGTAAATTGGAAGCGATCTTCGAAAGCATCTGGCAAACAGACTAAGAGTTTTTCTGTACTGTTCATTCCAACCAACTCACGTAGAGATCGTGCCAGTTCAGGATGATAATCTTGGTAGGCGATAGAATGACCAGCTATTAGATTGATTTCACCATCTCCAAAACGAATGACAGATGAATGATTTTCCCTAATGAAGTCCAGACTCTCATCAATGGACTTAACCGTTGGTAGAGGGAGAATTTGAGGCAAGCTTCCTTCCCTATCCAACTGTTCAAGCGCCGTGATCAGTTCCTGTGGTCGCTCACTTGAAAAAAGAAACTGCCCATGGTTCCCGTGTTGGGTTTTATAAAAACCAAAACTAGGAATCCCCGCCAATTCTACCTGTGATAGAATCTCACCAGCTTCATCGCCATGATTAATATCCAAATAAAGATCCGCACTATGAATCAACTGGGTCAACTGCTCCTGATTGATCGCAGGATACAAACTAACATTGGGATGTTGCTGTAATTCGACTAACTTAGGCCCCATAGCTGTCCAAGCACCGATATGAAACTGTACAAATGGAAGAGCACAAACCAGTTCTTCGATTGACTCGAGATCTTGCGTTTGGGTCATGGTAAAGGAGTGCAATCGTGGAATCTCTTGAACGTTTCCCCATTTACCTGTCTTTATACGCTCTTTAATGAGTGAATGCATTTGTTCAATCGTGTTGACCTCTAACTGCGCTTGATCACTATGTCTGGTTTCTGGGAAGGAGAAGATCGGTTTTCCTGTTTTCGCATAAGCCGCCAAGGTTGCTTGATCAGCAGTACCATAGTTAATATCTAAATAGGCAGCAGAACGATGGATTAGTTCCTCCAATACTGGAGGGACGACTTCTGGATACAATCTCACATTTTCATATTTTGCAAGACGCACCAATTCCTCTCCCATTTCCGTATAGGCAGCAATATGGAACAAGGCCTTCGGATGTCCCTGAATCAGTTCCTCAAGGTTTTTGAAGGATTGAGAATTGGTCAAATTGAACAGATGAAGCTCATAATCTGGATCCATCTCTATCTGGAAGTCCCCCATATGGTGAGACAAGACTTGACTGTAATCCATGTCATGAAAGGCCCACCATAATTGGCGGAAACGATTGGCACTTAGCGTCATCCATGGTTTTCGGTGAGAGACAAAATGTACAACATAGGGATCTTCACTATCTATAAAGTGATTTGGCCAATGACTCATAAAAGCAGTCACGTCATGACCAACTTGGAGGTTCATCCTTTTATCCAAGGCCAACCATCTATCACGAAAGACCTTATTAAAGATTGTCTGATCCCCATTAAATTTAGGAATATTTCCTTCTAAAGCTTGCTGGAGTGAGCCATTCGTCTCCTTCACCAACTGCTCTGTCATATTTTCTCGTTTCCACAAACCATTATCAATTAATAAGACACCGGAATTAAAACTTTGGTTATCTGTATCCACTACGGCTGCGATCGGATAGCCTTTCATATCTATTTCAAAGACATCCTCTAAATCCTTTAGAACCAGCAAATCCGCATCGAGATACAGCACCTTTTCCTCTGAGATATACTTAGGAATAAAGTAGCGAGAATAAGCATCCAGACTAATATGTTCCCTTGTCCACCAGGTATCCTTCACATCGTCTGGATTCAATTTGACATCAATGAGGTCGCCCCCTAAGAGCTGAGCCATCCTCCGTGGTTTTCGAAACCAGTCTGGAAGGATATCTCGATTCAAAACATAAATTTTCACATCTTTATTGTGATAAAAGATGGATTTTATAGTCGTCGATAACTGAGCGGTATAGTTCTGATTTCCTGCCAGAACAATCGCTCGACTTTTTGTATCATGCATGAACACTCTTCTCCTTGATTCGTTTTTTTACCAGCACTTGCTGATATGCTTCCATGTCTCCATGTTTTAAGGTCTCTTCTTCATGAATGGCCAATCGCCACTTGTAAGCAGCAATTTCTGCATCTATTAAGCCCTTTGGAGCTCCAATCAATTGAAGAATCATCATTCGTTCTTCGATACTTTGTAACGGATAAACATCTGCAAGATTGACCGTTTTAGTCACACTTGTCTCACGTTTACGATGCAGATAGATAGCCCGGTTCATATAAACAATTTTATCAGCTTGTAGATAGACCTTATAGGTCGTATAATCATCCTCTACCGTTTTATCTGTTGGATAAACAATCTCTTTAAACAATTCCGCCTTATAAAGCTTTGCCCAAGGGACCGTGAAACATTGGCTCAGATTATATTGCCCATCATATTGATGTTGGAACCACTCAAAAGGAGAATAGACACGCTCGAAATAATCATTTCCCCCAACATGGATTAAAAAGTTCCCCTCTTCTTCCATAAATTGAGTGAAATTTCCAATTGCAATATCTGCATCTGCTTTTTTCAGCAAATGATATAAACTCTCGATATGATCCAGTTCCAACCAATCATCATTATCCACAAAGAGAATGTAGTCTCCCGTCACCGCTTCTAAAGCACGATTCCGACTAGATCCAACTCCCCCATTAGGCTTATGATAAACCTTCACTCGAGGGTCCTGAATCTTGTAGCGTTGGCAAATAGCGGCAGAACCATCCGTTGAACCATCGTTGACTAAGATAATTTCTAAATTTTGATAGGTCTGTTGGATGATACTATTTAAGCAATTTTCAAGATAGGCCTCTGAATTATATACAGGGACGATGACACTAATTTTTTCCATTTTTTCCTTCACCTATTTCAACCTAATTCATACCTGATTTAACTCAATTGAGCTAAATATTCTTGAATAACAGCAATCATATCATCAATATCCTCTACATGAAAACAGTAACTATCCCCTTCAATCTCACAATGATTGGTAACATCAAAAGAAAAGATAGGTTTTTTCAACACAGTAACCTTTTGAATAATATCATAAATCTCTTCATGATAATTGATATCCAAATAAAAATCCAATTTATCCAACACAGCTTGAGCATTGTACCGTGTAAAACGAGGATAAAGCGAAACATTGGAGTAGGCTTCTAAAGCAATTACACTAGGAGCAAAATTTGTGTGTGCAAGGATATTAAATTGAACATTTGGAAATGCTTCCACCAATGTTTCAATATGTTCCATAGCTGCCGAATTCGTAAATACTGCTGTTTGGAATTTGGGCCTTCCTACCAAATCCTTGAAATGACGTTTGGTAATATCCTTTCGTAACAAGATTTCAGACCATTCCAGACCATAATAAAACCACCAGATATCCCGACAACGATTCAAATTCCACTGATACCAAGGCTTCTCTCCCGCATAGTGAATGATTACTGCGTCCTTCTCCAGCTGGTCTGCCTTATCATACCATTCAGGGACGTTAAAGGTGTGAGCAAACGTATCCATACCAACCATCACATTGTAGACTTCTGGTAGTTTTTTCCAACGTCCTTTAAAATGACGATTAAGGATTCCTTGATCTCCAAACTCCTCTTGATGATAGCGATTCGTCAATTCCAGCAACTGGTGGCTAGCTTTTTCTTCTCTCCAAAGCACAGTGTTCACAAGGAGCACACCTGCATTAAACTTAGAAGCATCTATGCCATCCGTAACTGCGGCCAAAGCATGATTTTCTATATCTTCTTCGAAGAGAGGTGTCAAATCTCCAGTGACAACAATATCAGAATCTAGATAAAGTGCTCGGTCTTCTGTAACAACATCTGCAATAAAATAACGATAAAAGGTAGCATAACTTAAATGATCCATGGGTAGCGAATACCCTTTTATCTGATCAGAAGAAATCTTAATATTCCGAATTTGTGATTGAACAGACTCTAATCTTCTCCCCATCAACCAGAACCACTCCTGAGGGAGATTGTCATTGATCACATAAAAAATAATTTGACTGTTTGTCGCAACAATAGATTTTATAGTTACCTCTAGCTTTTCCATGTAACCATTATCACCAGCAAGAACGATTGCCCTTTTCACTGAAATTTTCCCCCTCTTTTTTCTCAATTATCCTTTTATAAAGTAAATAAGAAATTAATAGCATCTATTAAAAGCTTCTTAGTGATATACCCCTCTTTTAGGAGGAAAGCAAACCCTTGAGCCCTACTACTAATTTCTTGATAGGATTCTGGAGCCATATTTTGAACCAATTGATTGGCTTCTTCCAAACTGTTCACAGCAAATCCTAAACCACGCTCTTCTATCAGATGACTATTTGATAAGGTGTTGGGCACAATCACAGGAATTCCTGCTGCAAGATAGGTGCTGAGCTTATGTGAAATATTCATTTCGTAGTAGTCAACATTCTCCCCATCGTTATACTGGGTATTCCAGACAAGACCAAAGCCTCCCTTTGAGAGTTCCATCAGGAGTTCTTCATTGCGCTTCCATCCTTCAATCACCAAATTGGCTTCTGGATTGCTCTTTGGCTCATTCGCAAAAACTCGCAAAGGGGTTTCATAAACCCAATTTTGCAACTCTGGAAAACGTGTCAAAGATCCTGCAAAGAAAATCTCTTTTTTAAATACTGGTTGGTTCAAACTGAGGTTATGAGGATGATCCCAAAATTCTTGAATCAAGATTTTTTCCACAGTCAGACCTGCTTCACACAGACGGTTAACCATTTGTTGTGAAGGCGCAATAATGACATCTGCTTGATTGAACATCTCCATATAAGTCGGCATTAGGTAGGCATTATCACGGAACATTAGTGGAATAACGTCATGGATAAAAATCACTAGTTTAACTCTTAAATCCTTCAGCTTCGCTACAAATTCCGCGTCAAACTCCCAACCATTCCAAGTTGGCGATTGAAAAATCACAATATCACCAAATGAGATACTTGCCATGATCCCATCTAGACGCTTGCTTCTCTCACTCGGACTATCTGTAGAGATATTATAAAAATAGATTCCAATCTCTCGATACCCCAAAGCACGCGCAATATCCGTCACAGCATTCTGAGCTAAGATGACAGTGCTATCCCCTGCCATACCATATAGATTTGTAATATGTACTTTAGTCATGGTTTCCCTTCTTTATTTTTCTGACATTCGAAAAATCATCTTCAACTCTTCTTTTGTTGCTAGCATTGGATGCATCTTTTGCTTATCATAGACTGATTGATATCTTTTAGGATCTTCCAGCTGAGATAGTTCATCGAGCAAGTCTGTAATTGCATCTTTTTGAAACAGGTGATCTTTTATATAGAGGTCTGGTCGGTGACAGGTTTCCTCAAAAGCATATAAAATCATTCCTCTTTCAAGAGCCATTCGATTTCCGTCTAAAATTTCATCCGCATATGCGATATCTAGGTAAATACGGCATTTATTTAATAACCGCTCATAATTCTCACCTGAAATTCCTGGATAAAGGTGAACATTCGGATAATCATTGAGACGTACTAATCGTTCCCCCATCTCTGTCAAGGCTGCAATATGAAACTGAAAATGAGGAAGAGCAGTCACAAGAACTTCAATCTGTTCGATTTCTTGAGTGTTTGTCAAAATGAGAACCTGTGGCTGAAATTCCCTCAAATCTCCCAAATAGGTAGGGAAAAATAATAGACGATCATGCGATGCTCTGTCGTTAGCATCACGAACTAACACTTTTACACCCTCGTCCAATAGAGGAGCAAGTTCTGCTTCAGGAAGAGTTGACCGATCATAGAAGATAATCTGCTCCTTCGCAAGTTTGGGTAAAGCCTTCAACAATTCTGGATCAGACAAAAATACTGTTTCAACCTGCAAAAGAACTTCTTGAAGAAGGGCTTTTTTCGCTTCTTCTATCGAGGAAAATCCCTGTTCTAAACCATCGGTCGTTTGATAGAGCGCACGATCATGCTGATGGAATAAATGTAGTTTTCCCATTTTATCATTCATATAAACAGATAGATGACATTCATTTGCACTCCAAACTTCTTCCAGAAAAAGTCTTCCAGAAAGATCATAGTAATCACAAGTAGAACAATTGTCATCTGGATTATACCACTCTACTTTTTTGACCCTTTGAGGGTAATCCTGATAACAGTCTATTCTCCCCCTCCTCACTCCATCAGAAACAATATCCCCATTCGCATACACTTCCCAAAACGGGGGTAACGAAAGACCAGTCATATGCAGAGGTGAATTTACTTTTTGATTAGAAAAAATAAAATCCAGAATATTTTCTATCTGTAGAGGCTGGATGGGTATTCCAATTTGTTCTAGGTCATCTCTCAACCTCTCATCATCTGAAGTCCATTCATTTACCAGATAATACATCGTTATTTTTTCCCCTATTCGTCAAAAACTCTCTCCATTGTCCAATAATTTGATCTGTCATATATCGTTCAGCCAATTTATAAGAACCTTCTCGTAGAAAATTTAAGTTTCCAAAAGCCTTCTGCATACTTCTCTTCAAGTCAGCAACCACTTCTTCATGTGATTGATTTACAAAGGGAACGAGAAAACCATTTCGATCATTTTTAATAAAAGTGGGATTCCCATAGGGAACGTCTGTTCCCACCATAACAAGGCCAGACCCTATCGCCTCTAGTAAAGTTAACCCAAACGTTTCCCACTCGGAAGTGGCCAAATAAAGTTCATATGCCTTAAAACGAGTTTGAAGGTCTTGGTGCCCCTTGAGATGAATATAACTTTGAGCATTTAACTGCTTAATTTTTTCTTCTATTTCTTGCCAAAGCATACCTTGACCATAAATGTCCAATGTAACCTCTGGGATTTTTTCATGCAAGGCCACTACAGCATCAATCGCTAGGTCCAATCTCTTTCTCCGTTCAAACCGTGCTGCAATCATCAGGCTATAAGGCTTGCGATTATCAGAATATTGCAACCTTTCAAGCCCTCCGACTGGCAAGACCGATACAGGCTTATCCGACGACAGATCCCGTTCTAATTCTTCCTTTTGAGCTTCCGTAGATACAATGATATGGTCAAAATAGTTAGCATACTGAAAAAGAAGGAAATATTCTGAATTGATACAGTCGCCCCAATGGTGTATCGAATGAAGGACACACGATAAGGTTGCTTCACCCTTCATTTTTAAAAGAGTCTGCGTAAAGGGAAGACGCTCTAAACGATCAACAATGATATGGTCTTTTGCAGAAAACTGTAAGGTGCCGATTGCTTGGCTCAAAAGCTCCGACTCACTGTAAAACCAATGAGTCCCCTGCCGATAGACCGATTTCGTCAAATCACCTGGTGTCTTTTTGATTTCCTCCAAAGCTACGGAACCATCCAAATTATAAAAAAGACGCTGAAAGACTCTTGCTTCTAAGCCCGCATCAGTGGGAACAGCTGTAAAATATTCTGTATAAAGCTTTACACTCCCGTAATGTTCCCTACGAAGAAGATGACCAGCTACATAATAATCGACATAATCAACATAATTTAACTTAAGAGTATTTCGATGAAAGACAAGAGAAATCCCATTCTCTTCCGGAAATATTAACTCTTGATCTCGTTCAATTGGAGTGGAATGGAGATTCAAACATTGCTTCATTTTCTCCACACTCATTGTCAAGGTCATATCACGCTGATCTGTTAGTATCATATGTGCTAAAATGATTTCATCTTCAGCATATCCCAAAGACAAATAGTAATCCCATTTATATCTAGGAGGAACTTGCGTAAAGACAAAGCGTGCTGGGCACCCCAGTTTCCTAAAGATTTGTCCCCGGTAAGCCTGGGCAACATCGACACCGTTAGGCTCTAATTCCACCATCAGATTAAAAGTGTAAATCATCTCTCCTCCAAGCAAGTTCCAGTTGTACTCTGATAACGATTTTTGTCTCTCTCCACAAGTCTAATCAGCCAATGTGGCCAGATAAGATTTAATTTCTTCCACCATCATTTCAGGGTTCTGAACCGGATAAACATGACTTTCTCCAGACTGGTGCTTGCTGGTATTGTCAAAGGCGTAGATTGGTTTTCCAAGTTTATGAACTTCCTGTGTAATCGACATAATTTCATTAAAATGATTGATATCAAGATAAAAATCTATTTTCTCCAAAACGGTTTCAAAATTATACTGATTAAAACAAGGATAGATTGTCACATTTAGATAACGTTGCAAATCAACCACCTGTGACGCAAAGACCGTATGAGCTAGAATATGGAAATGCACATTGGGCAGGGCTTGAATCAGGTATTCCAAATGTTCCATTTCACACGCATTTGTGAAAATAGCTGTATGGTAGGGTTCCTGTACGGTTAAAGCTCCTAAATCACGATTTATGATTTCTGTACGCAATAATACATCTGACCAATCCAGAGCATAATAGAACCACCAACGATCACCTAAACGGTTATTAAACACCGCCTGCCAGGGCTTACCAGCCGTATAATGGATAATAGAAACCTTTTTATGCTGTTTTGCTTTGATATACCATTCATCACTTTGAGGAGAAGAAGTAGCCACACTATCCATACCAACCATGAAATTATAGTTCATATCTAATTCTTTCCACTGGCCAATAAAATAACGGTTTAAAAGACCTTGATCACCATATTCATATTCATGGTATTGATCTGCTACTTCAAACAGTTGAGTGGAAATGTCATGTTCTCTCCAATACTTATTATTAATCAACATGACTCCTGAATTAAAATTTGTCTGTTGTAAATCGTCTCGAACAGCAGCTAAAGGACAATCTCCAAGGTCCGTCTCAAACAAATCCGTCAAGTTTCCATCTACAACAATATCTGAATCAAGGTATAAAACCCTTTCCTCCTCTACTACCTCAGGAATAAAAAAACGGAAATAAGCTGCATAAGATAAATGAGGCCTTGGAAGATGATACTTTCGTAAGTGGTTATCTGAAATCTTCGCATTGACAATTTGTGAGTTGATTTTCTCCAAACGTTTGTTCATCACACGAAACCATTCCGAAGGAAGGTCATCATTAAAAACGTAAAATTTAATGTTATCATTATGCACACAAACTGACTTAATCGTTGTTTCTACCTTGTCCATGTAGCCATTGTCGGCACCTAACGCTATAACTTTATTCATCTAGCTTACCTTTCTTTTTCAATCTAACTCCAACTTAATCTCATTTATCTTCAAATCTGCCTCAAACGTGGACCCCCCCCTACTTCGTCCACAATTATCATGATTTGTAATATCAAAAACATAAACCAGATTTTCTTTTTCAGTTTACTGTATCCACAGCAATTCCAAATAATTGTCTCTGAATTTCTTTCACCATCATTTCAGGGTCCTGATGAGAAAATACACTAGCACCCAACTCTGCTCTGTGAACGACATTATCAAAAGCGAAGACCGGTTTTCCCTTTTCAACTGCCCGGTCGACAATAGAATCCACCTGATCCCAATGATTAATATCCAGATAGATTTCTGATTGATCCAATAAATCCTCTATAATATCGTCATGATGGACGTTTGTGTATAACGTTACATTGTCATACTTTTTAAAGGCTTCTAAGCGATCTGAAACATTGGTCTTGGCTGCAATATGAAACGAAACTTCTGGAAGATTTTCTACCAAATAAGTGAGGTTTTCCAGAGTGTCCGAGGCTGTCAGTGTAAACACATGGTGCTGTAATTGTGGCCGCTCTTTTATGATGAGTTCCTCTTTACTTACAACAATGGAGTTACTTGGAATATCCTTATGAATGACTGCTCCTGCACCAATAATGACGTTGTCACCGATCGTGACTCCCTTAAGAATCACAACATTGGCACCAATCCAACAATTTTTTCCGATCGATATCTTTCCATAATTAAAGGCGATTTTTTCTACGTGATAGTTAGAATATTGATGATTATGATCAAAAATACGAACCCCATCTCCGAACATGGTATCCTTACCAATTTCAATATGATGTTCACAACGAATAGAACAGTGATTATTGAAGAAAACACGATTCCCGAGCTTTAGGGTTGCACCATTTCCCACCTCTAGACAAACAAAGGAACGCAAGGTGATATCCTGCCCCAATTCAACGTGAGCCGTAGGGTCAATGGTAATCTGTTGAAAATTACCGTTCAAATGAAAGTCTGCCATCTTAATCTTGCGCCTTTCTCATTTTCCTGATTGCTTCCGCCATTTCTTGCCAATGCTCTCTTGGAAATGTACGTTGGTGGTGTTTCCGAGATTTTAAATCATCAAAAGCAAAAATAGGTTTATCCTCAAATCTGAAACCATCAAGTATTTCTAAAGTCTTCTCTCCTGGATTGATATCAAGTAACAAATCACTTGTTGATACCAATTCCAAATCTAGGCTACGCATATTATTAATACCAGAATAGACTGTTACATTAGGATATGTAATCAATCTCGCTAAGCTATCTGATACAATGACACGGGCAGCAATATTAAAGTGAACTTGAGGAAGAGCTTGAATCAAATCCTCCAAGTGAGGAATTTCAGCAATGCTAGTATAAACTAGACAGGTAAATGGTCTGCCTTTAGGATAAAGCGCCCTACTTTGCAATGGAGCCAAGCTAACATTCTCAGCTACATTAGACCAATCCAACTGTGCATAGAACCACCACACATCGCGATAAGTTTGCGCTGCCAAAGGAAACCATGGTTTTCTATGAGACAGATAATGAATAACTTTTGGATATCCTTGTCCTTCTGGTAATTGATAATCTGTAAAATGACTATGCAAAACAACATGGTTAAAGTCAAATGGAAGTTCATACCAATTATTTTCAAAGACCATATTCAAGATAGACTGATCGGCTTGATCAACCTTATCATGCCACTCATTAGTCATTTCGATAAGGTGCCTACTCATCTGTTCCTGTCTCCAGTATGCATTATCAATAACTAAAAAGCCTGCATTGAAGATTTCTCGGTGGTAAAAGACACGTCCCCCATAATCTCGGACTGCTGCAACAGGATATCCCTTTAGATCCATTGTAAATAGATCATCAAGTGACCCCGTCACTACCATATCACAATCCATATAAATTACACGGTCCTCTTTGACAAAATCAGAAATAAAATAGCGTAAAAAAACAGTGTAGGAAATATCCGTGCGATATTGGGAAATCTGTGCACTACTTACTCGACAATTAACAATCTCACTACCAAATCGTGCAAGGTGACGGTTTAGCCCCTTAAACCATTCTTGTGGAAAATCACTGTTAATTATATAAAAACGAATATTACGATGGTGATAGAGAATAGATTTGATTGTAGTTACCACCTGCTCAACATAAGGATAGTTTGCAGCAAGTACAATTGATCGTTTTTTCTCATTATAGTGCTGTGGTGCTAAACTTAATACCTGATATTTTTCCTTGATTCGACGATAAGCTTCTGTTCCTTCTAAGCCCTGAGATGCTCCATTTGTCAAGCAAGACTCTAACATCATACGATAAACAGTCATATGCTTCTCGAGTGGATAACCCCTGCTAGCTAACAAGGCAAGACGCTCTTCCATAGCATATACCAATGCCGACATCCAATCTTCAGTCCAAGTTCTAGATAAACTTCCTGGTCTTTCTCGGTAAGCATACAACCCCTTGTTGAGGTAGATTACGCGCTCACTCATTAAATAGGCCTTAAGATTAAAAAAGCCATCCTCTCCAATCTGTCCTTTTGGAAAAAGTAGATCTTCAAAAAGAGTGCGTTTATAAAGTTTCCCCCAAGCTGAAATCAGAGCAAAACTTTTATTGAACTTGGTTTCATATAGACCCTCAATCAACTGAGCAGGAGAATACACTTGTTCATAATAATCTTCATCAGTAATATAAAAATAAAAAAGACTATCGGCCTCATTAAAGAGATAATAATTGGTAATAGCAATGTCAGCATCATAAGCCTTAAGTTTATCATGAAGCTCTTCAACATAAGTATGTTCTACCCAATCATCCGAATCTACAAAGGTCACATACTCACCCGTTGCTTGACGAATACCGACATTTCTTGTATCAGAAATCCCAGTATTTTCTTTTGCAAAGTAAGATATTCGTGAATCCTTACCAGCATACTCACGGCATATGGCGTCACTTCCATCTGTTGAGCCATCATTTATAATAATAATTTCGAGATTCTGATAGGTTTGTTGAAGGATACTATCTAGACACTGTCTAAGGTATTTTTCAACATTAAATACGGGTACAATTACACTAACTTTTTCTGTCATATTTATTTCTTCTTTTATTATTTATAGCACATTATAGTTGTCCAAGCTTTTACACATACGAAGAACTCTAACAAGAACTTCTGTGAGTGAATCATCAACCAAATAAATGGATACAATATTGAGCCTAGTCATCTTCGGGTAAATATTCTGCAATAAAGGCAGAAATATCCTTACTCATAATTTTATCAAGTCGTTCTGAAATTACATGCTCTGGCCAATCCCACCAAGAAATCTTTTGCATGTTGAATCGGTCATTAGCATCTGCAATACGATAGCGAATCAACTTGGCTGGGTTCCCTCCAACAATAGCATAGGGGGATACATCCTTAGTAACCACAGATCCTGCAGCTATAACCGCACCGTCACCTATAGTTACACCAGCCATAATCTGGACATTATTCCCAATCCAGACATCATTACCAACCCTAGTAGGAGATTGAAGGGTGTGATCATCTTCTATATCTAAGGTCTTATCTGAATAAAATCGCTCTAAACTTTTAAATGGATAGGTAGTCACCAATTCCAAATTGTGATTTGCCGTCACAAAATAAACATTCTGACCAATAGAACAGTAATCCCCTATAATTACCTTTCCACCATGATCATAGTCAACTAAAAAGGGGATACCATAGGTATGTGGACCAACTGACAATGCTCCATAATCAATCAAAAACCTACTGGTAAACTTCGTCTTAAAATCAAAAAGATCAGATTTCATATCATAGAGACGAAGTTCCAAAGGAATAGAGTGTTGATGCCAACCTTCCCAGTATGAATGTCCCTCTTCCTCATAGCAACAATCAAAAGTAGCAGTTAACTGCCTTTGATTAGAATATAAGCAGATCTGATTATTTTGAAAATCCCAAAAGCGTTCATTATCATGACCAGGACTGTCAATATCTCTAATGCTACCATCAGGTAATAATTGAAAAAAACGTTGATGCTGTCTATCCTTATGCGAAAAAACACAAAATCGGCCTGAAACATTCATCACTTCTATCTTCTCCTCCATGACCTAGGTGATGATAACCTAAGTACACCCAACCATTCACTAGTCAACACTATTCATTATCGGATATTATTATGATATTTTTGTCTTTTTCCAAAAATTATCCTTAGTCTTACTTTCTTTATTAAAAAAACCTTGTAAAGACACTATCTCTTTTTAGAAAAAATACCATAAAAATTACATATTACACTTATTCTAATTATAACTTATTTTTAGTCAAAGAGCCATTATCTCATTTTAATTTTTAAAACCTTTTATTTCATCTTTTTGAGAGATAAATTGTAAAATATAGTGCAACAAAAAAACTCATAGCCTTTCATTGGTGTAAACTGTAAGTAACCACACAAACAGAACCCGAGGAAAAACTATGAGCTACTCCCATCTTACCATAACCGACCGAATAAAGATAGAAACTTACTTAGAATTATGATATCAATCACAGACCGCGAAAATGTTTAGCTTACAGAACTGCTTGTGAAGCTCTAGAGGATGAGTTTGAGTAAATGTTGCACTTATTCTTGCAATTTATCACTAACTAAAATACTTGTCTAGAAAACTCGATAGCAGCTCGAGAGCTCGGGCTCAATCTCTTCGTTTCGAATGTCATTAAATACATCATCATTTACTAGAATAGATGTTCCTAAACTAGGTGAATAGAATGAATGAGTATTGCTAATATTATTATCTTTTATTGTGTAATGTGTAGTTGTCATAGTATCCTCAATCTAGCCATATTTTGCTTCTTATGGACTTTGTATTGCCATTTTGGTATAATCGTGTTGGTTTTAAACGAAAGCCTCAGAACGCTTCGCAGAGCTTTCTGGGGTGTTTTTGCATATTCATAAGCTAACTAGTATTGCCTATTTTGTATGCTTTGTTTATAAGTCAATAGAAAAGCGAGAGAAATCTTAAAATGTTAAAGGACAATATAAAAAAGCCCGTCTAGATACAGGACTTACTCAAATAGAAGTTGCTGAAAAGTTAGGTGTGGCTAAAGCCCAGTATGCTAGATGGGAGAGTGGAGGAAGAAACCCAAAGGACGAAACTGTAAAGAAATTAGCTGAGATTTTTGATGTTAGTTTTGATAGTTTAAAGGGTATAGATGGTGGCTTGGAGGAAATCGTTGATTTATTGAGGCAATATAAGCTTTTAGATAAACAGAAATATGAACTTGAAAAATGGATAAAAGAATTATTTAGTTGATATTTCTAGTTACAATTCAATAGGGATAATGTATAAATGGGACTTTTAAATAAATTTTTCAAAGAAAAAAATAAAGAACAGTATGTCAACCGTAAATATTATAAAAATTATGCTGAAAAAGTGTATGTTTCGGAAGAAAGAGATTTAAAACAATGGGAGAGTATGATTTCTATGTTTCCAAATATGCTTGTCCAGAAAGATAAAATGGTAAGGGATAAAGATGGTTTATTACCTGGTCATATTTATATGCTTCATTGGCTTAATAAATTTGATAGTAATAGACGAGTACCAGTGTATTTTGAATATGAATATGGCATAGATTTTTTTAAAGAAAAACAATATCTTCAGTTAAAAGGTCTTATCTTTAAAGACAAGCCTACTAAATTAGGTTTATCAAAAATTGAAGAAAATAAAGAGATAATTGATGAAAAAGAAAATCAAAATAAAATAAAACCTTTAGATATGAAAACAGAACTTTCTAGATATCGAAAAGAGGCGAAAGAAGCTAGAGAATATGGAATAGAAATGCATGAGAGTATAGAACAAAGAAAAGGTTTTGTTTATCAGATGAATGGAATCTCTGATTATCAAAATAAGAATTTTGATAGCGCAAAGGAAAAATTACTTAAAGCAATGGAGTTAGGTTTTTATTCTCCTGGAGGTACGGAATACCTTGCTAAAATATATCGCAAAGAGAAAGATTACTTATCAGAAATTAAAATTCTGGAAAATTCTATTTCAAACTTGAAAAATGAAAATGCTATGAAACAATCTCAAAATAACGTATTAAAACTAGAAGAAAGGCTTGCGAAGGCAAAAATTCTCTTAGATAAATCGAGGAAATAGTTATTGAAAGATTAGGCTTTTGTTATATCTATTTGGGATGCTAAACCGATATGAATTTCTCTATTTTATTCAACCGAGTAGATATTACATTGGTAGCTTTTTGGTAGCCAAACAGTCAAAGGATTGGAATTTCATAAAATATATTACAAAAAGAATGTTGATTTATCAGCATTCTTTTTCATTTCAAATGGTTTCTCGTAAATAGTAAAATTGGATAAAAGTTAGTAATTCAAATGGACTCCTGTTATAGGATATATCTTTTGGTTCTCGTTAATTGACAGCAATATAGTTTTTATATTTTACCCCTTATCTACAATTTTAATGCGACTGCTACCATCGTGCGACTTGATGATGGCTAGTTGCTGAGCAATGCCTTCTTTCATGTCGTCCACATGGCTGATGACTCCGACCATTCGGTTTTCACCGATTTGTTCTAGGACCGTGATAGCCTTGGTGAGGGCCTCTTTATCTAGTGAACCGAAACCTTCGTCGATGAAGAGGGCTTCAACAACGGCACCCTTGCTGGTATTTTGCACAACTTCCGAGAGGGATAGGGCAATGGCCAGTGCGGCGATAAAGGTTTCACCACCAGACAAGGATTTAACGGAGCGTTCACTACCTGTCAGCTGGTCATAGACGTTAATATCCAAACCGAAGTGATCACGCGCCCTGCGACCTTCCTCGCTCAAGACAAAGGAATAACGGTTATCTGTTAAAAGACCGATGTAGTTGGCATTGGCATAGTCCAAGATTTGTTGGAAATACTGACGGATAACATAGACCTCAAGATTGAGACGACCAGTTAGAGCAGTATTTTCTCCCTTAACCACCTTAACCAAATCACTGAGTTCTTGGTGGGCCTTAAAGGCCTCTTGATTGCTGTCTTGAAGGTTTTTTGCTGCTTGATAAGTAGCCGTCGCATCCTTAAGTCCCTTCTCCATGACAGAGACCTGAGCTGATTGCGTATCGTAACTTTTCTGACTGGTTTGGACCTCTTGGGTTAAAGCGGCCAAATCTGGTTTTTCTTGATTTTGAAGAAGCGCTTGGCCCTTACTAATCTGGGTCTGCAATTCTTGTTTAAGGGTTTGGTAACTTGTCAATTGAGCCTGAAGCTTAGGAATAGCCTGCTTGTTCACCTCAAGCAGCCAAAGCTGGATTTGCTCTAGGTCATTGGTGAGGGCACCTTCGACCTTAAGACTTTGGTCCAACTCAGCTGATAAACGTTTCATTTCTTGGCTGGTCTTTTCTTTAGACTTGGTCAAGCTCTCAAGCTGCCCCTTGATGCCTTGAATGTCGGCATGAAGTTGGTTGTAGGATTCACTATTTTCCTTAACCTGCTTATTGTAGAGGTCCAACTCCTGCTTCGCAAGGGAAATTCGTTCTTGATAGACCTCTACAGACTCCAGTTCTGGATGAGCTTCCTTCAAGTCTTTTAGGCGCTCCTTAGCTTGATAGAGAGTTGCCTTGGCCTCTTGATAGTCCTTAGCCAAATCTATCGTTTTTTCTCGAGCCTTAGCTAACTCCTCTTGATAATGGACACGGTCTGCCTCTTCCTTATCATAGCGTTTTTGGAGTTCTTGATAATGCTTCTCAACAGCACTCAACAAGGCTTGCCCACGGACAGCTTCATAGTCTTCTGAAAAATCAAAATCAAACTGTCCCTTAACTTGCTCTTCGAGTTCTTGATAGTGTTTTTGAAGAGATAACTTAACTTTAGCCACTTGGTCAAGCAAATCCTGACGTTTAGACTCAACTTCACTCAATCTAGCCTGATAATTTGACAAGGCAGCAACTTGCTTTTCTTTTTGAGCTTGAAGTTCCTCCACCTGATCCATGAGATCCTTCAAGGCCGCTTCATCAGCCTGTGTCCCATCGACCTTAGGATGATCCAAGGAACCACAGACCATACAGGGCTGTCCATCTTCTAACTCTGCCTGCAACTGGGCAATCATGAGCTGACGACGTAAAGCCAAAGTCGTTCTTAACTTCTCTTCCAATTCATTTAAGATTTCTTGAGCTTGGTCACTATCCAAAGATAAGGTTTGATGACGTTTTTCCGTCTTTGCCAACTCCTGATTCAAGCCCTCTAATTCTTTTAAATCCTGATCCAGTTGCTTATCCACACTGTAGCCCACAGACTGGAGGAGTTTTTCAGCCTCATGTAAACTCTCTAAACTAAGACGATTGGCCTCCAAATCTGTCAAAGACTTGTTTAGAGACTCAATCTCTTTCGAAGCCTGCTGATAAGTTTCTTCCAACTGCTTGTAGTTAGCACTCGACCGTTTGATTTTCTCCTGCTCTTGGGCAAGACTCTGGGCATAGATAATAGCCTCTTTCCACGCTTCCAGTTTCTCTTCTTTTTGAAGAAAATCCTCAGTCTGAGCTGCAAGTGCCACTTTTTGAGCCTTGACTTCCTCAAAAGCCTGCTCCTTAGCCTTTAATTCCTCCTGAGCAATTTCAAGGTCATGTTCTACTTGCAACAACTGCTTCTGATACTGCTTCAAGCTACTAATGGTTTCCTGCAACCCTTGGGCAAACTGCAATTCCTCCAGATGCACTTTAGCCTCTGCCTGTTCCTGAGCACCTTCCTCAATTTCCAGACGGTAACGCTCCTTGGCTTGCTCCAATTCTTGGAAAATCTTTGCTACATCTTGTGCAGTTTGTAAGCTCTTTTGCAGCTTAGCCAAATCCTCATGGGCATCCTTCAAAATGCTTTTCTGCTCTTCAAGATTTTCTTGACGTTGTGCCAAAAGGTCTTCAAGACGTAACAATTTTTCAGAGGCTGGCGTTTGGGCCAGAACAGCTAATTCCTCCTCAGACCAAACCTGACTGGCAAAATGGCCATCTAGCTGAGCCTGGCGCTTATCCATATCCTTATTACTCTGACGAAGACGCTCTTCCAAACTCTTTTGAAAACGGTCAAAAATACCCGTTCCAAAGATTTTCTTCAAAATTTGAGTCTTGGTCTTGGAATCTTCTTTCAAGAAACGACTGAAATCATTTTGCGGAAGAAGGATAATCTGTTTGAACTGCTCAGCATCGAGACCCAAAATCTGCTCAATCTGGTCACTCACTTCCTTGATTTTATCCCCAAGCTTTTCAATTTCTTGACCACCAATCTTATCTACAATGACTAGAGAAGCCGTTGCTTTTTGCATGGTCGTACCACCACCCCTCTTGGCCCTCTCCTGCTGGAGAATTCGCTCAATGCGGTAAAGATGGTTACCTTGTTGGAAGTAAAAAGTCACCTTGGTCAAATCATCCTCTGGACTAGCGAAGGTCGACCGCATCTCCTCGACATTACGATCACCACTGGTTGTCGCAAACAAGGACACTGTCATGGCATCAAAGAGAGTACTCTTACCAGCCCCCGTGTCCCCACCAATCAAAAAGAGAGGAGCATGGTCAAACTGGGTGAAATTGATGACTTCCTTACGATAAGGTCCAAAATTGGTCAATTCTAACTGGACTGGTCTCATTGTCGGCTCCTTCCAATCTCCTCAAAAATACTTTCCACAAGGGCTGTTTGTCTCTCAGACAAGACATCGCCCCCAGTCACTGTCTGGTAAAAATCAGAAACAATTTCCTGCGGCGATTGCATTTCCAAATCTTTTAAGTGCTGATCAACAGTCACGTTTTCTTCCTTGACATCACCCAAACGACTGAAGGTGATTTCCACAATGTCTGCCCCATAAATTTCTTCCAGACGGGCACGCACATTGATACCTTCTAATTCCTTACGACTGGACAGTTGAATATCAAAAGCAAACCAAGCCTTTTGACAAGGATTTTCCTTATAAAATTCAGATGACATCAAGGTTTCAAAAGGCGCCTGCAAGGTCAAAATCGGCCGTCTAACCTCTAGAGAATGGAAGGTCTGAGACAAGTTACCAGTCGCATCCAATTCAACAATATAAACACCCTTTTCTTCCTTGCGCTTGGCTTCTTTGACATTAAAGGCGACCGGACTGCCTGAATATTGCACGCGCTGGGTCGGACTGGCAAAGCGGGTATGGATATGCCCCAAGGCCACATAATCGAAGGCCCTGAAAAGGTCACTGGTCACATTGGTAAGCCCACCTACTGTATTGCTAGTTTCAGACAACATCAGTTCTCGAAGACTTTGACCATCGCTATCATCCTTCTTAGAAACCGCAAAATGCGTCACCAAAATATGTGATTTGTCGGGATCAAAAGCTTTCTCCATATCCTCAAGAATGTAGGCTAAAGCATCACCAATCCCCTGAATCTCCTTATCCTCATCGTCCTTATAATAAATCCGAGCATCAATAGGATCTATAAAGGGAAGTAGGAAAATCTGGCAATCCTCCAACTCAATCGGCTCAAAGGCCTCCTCCAAACGTGTGCTTAAATGAAGACCCTGAGGTTGAAAAAAGTCTCTCCCAAAATGCAAGCGTTCAGCCCCATCGTGATTACCACTAATGGCATAGACGGGAATCTGCTCCTCCAAGACCAAACGTGCCAAGGTCTTATTAAAAAGTTTAATCGCATCCACAGGCGGCACCGCACGGTCATAGAGATCCCCAGCAATGATGACCCCATCCACCTGTTCACGAATTGCCAAATCCACTATTTGTTGAAAGGCCCACTCCTGCTCCTCCAGCAAAGACCAGCCATTGAGGGTTCGCCCCACATGCCAATCTGACGTATGTAAAAACTTCATGACAGTCTCCTCATTCGTTTTGTCTTACTCTATTGTACCTTATCAAGCTAAATACTGCTTAAAAGATTCACAAACATTCGGAGCTTTCTTGAGTTTTATCTACAAAGACCCAAAAAATCTCTCCCGAGCAATTCACTCGAGAGAGATTTTATTTTTGGAATTTATGAGAGATAAGGTGTGGAAATCTTAGTCTTGGTTTTTACGACGATTCATAGCCGCAAGTCCTGACATAAGTCCCATAACAACAACACCCATTGCTGCGAGGTTGTTATCTGACTCACCTGTTACTGGCAATTGTTCGTCGCCTTCTTTAGCTTTATCAGAACCATCTGCCTTCTTACCATCTTTGTTTCCAGATTTCTTCTTATCTGAACCTTTACCATCTGAAGCGCCATCGGCTGCTGATCCAGAACCTTTAGATCCTTTAGATCCTTTAGATCCTTTAGATCCGTTTGAGGCCGCTTTTACAGCTTTAGAAGTTGAATTTCCACCATTTCCAGATTGACCATTATTACCATTTGAAGGTGTTGAGCCATCTTCGACCTTACGATAAATATAGGTCACGACTGTTTGACCTTTTGTCATCTTGTCTGTAGATTTACCTTCTTGACGAATCAATTCGTATTTCACACCATTCCGGTAGATATAACGGTCACCGTGAACGTTAACTTCAGAACCAACAGAGTTAGTGATAACGAGTGGCATCTTGATTTGGTTGCCATATTCATCACGGTAGATGACAACGATAGTACCAAGGTCTTTGTTAGTTGTCGGTTTAGCGGGTTCTGCGTTAGTTAACTTATAAATAACCTTTGTATCAGCACCAGGGTTGCTTGGTGTCACAGCAGTCTTCTCGGCCTTGTAACCCTTCACTTCAGGAACAAGTGTCATGGCAGCCTTAGTTGGATCGTTAGGATCATTTGTGTAAGTAACTGCTTCAACACCTGGGATTGGATTACCTTTTTCGTCAACGGCAATAATCTTACCAAATTTAGTGTAAGTAACAGTTTCAACCTTGTTGTCCATAGTGACATCTTGAGAAGCCACACGGCCTTTATCGGCGAAATAACCGTTAACCAATGGTGTGATTACGAGGTCGAACTTAGTCTTATCAGCCTTCCATTCACCTGCAGCAAGAATGTCACCTGTTACAGAATCAAGGGTCAATGAACGTTTCCATTGTGCCTTTTGAACACTGTCAGCTGGCAATTTAGCATTTCTGTTCTTGCTTGTATAGTGAACAGTGTAAGTAACATCTTTAAGGTAAGCATCCTTAGCTGGCCATTTTGGACCGTTTGGTTGGTTAGGGTAGATTGGAGTTCCTGGTTCGTGTGCATTGTCTGGATTAAAGTCAAGTGCTACACGTTTGAAGCTTACTGTCCAAGCTTGGTCAACTGTGCTATCCAAGTCAAAGCTTGCACCAGCTGGGTAACCATCTGTCACAAGGGCATAGCCAAGGTCTTGATAGTGTTTGATACGTTCAGCTGTTGAGTAGTTAATCGCTTCGCCAGACTTACCAGCCAAAGCAACCGTTTCAAGGATTGAACCACTTGTTTCATCACGGTAAGTAACACTTGCTTTTTGATCGTTCTTAACGTAAACAACCTTAGTATCGCTAGACAAGTCACCTGGTGTGGCAGGTACAACCTTAACAGTGTAGCCAGGAATGCTTGGAAGCGTCTTGTCGATAGCAATCATCTTAGTCGCATCATTAGGATCGTTTGTGTAGGCAGTTGTTGATACACCTGGAATTGGATTTCCATTTTCATCCACAGCGATAAATTTACCAAAGGCTTTGTATGTCACTGTGTCTGTTGCATTTGGTGCATCTGGAGTAACTGTCTTACCACCTGCTACAGCTTTATCGGCATAGTAACCAGTAACAACTGGAGTCTTAACTGTTCCATAAGTGTGAGTCGTTTCAGTCCAAGTTGTTGTATTAGTTGTAGGATCTTCTTTACCGTTGAAGCTAAAGTCATTTTGAGTGTTGGCAGCTGGTGTCTTCGTATCAGCACCAGTGTAAGTCACTGTTTGACTTGTTGCTTTAGTGACATCTCTAGTGTCTTTTTCAACGATAATGTGGTAATGGTAACCTGGAGCTAGGTATTGACCACCACCATTGGCATCAATTGAAGCATCCAAACCTTGTGAACCGTTAGCAAATTGAACAAGGTCAACCACACGACTTTGGTTACGGTCCCAAGCACGTTCAGAACGGATAGTTGCAACACCGTTGTTATAGTCGTATTGACGTTCTGACTTCAAGACATCTACGTAAGCATTAGCTTTTGATTTGTCAGCAGTTGCATACTTGATGCGGTATCCTGCTGGTACTGGTGGAAGTTCTGTTACACCAGCATCGTAGATTTTATTGTAAGTCTTACCGTTTGCTGTGATTGTTTCAGTTGAGTTATTGATACGGTAGGTTGAAGATCCAGGAATCTTGTTTCCTGCTTCATCAACATAGTCAATAATACCAAGGTTGGCATAGTTAACGACAACCATGTAATTACCGTTTGTAACGTAGTCATAAGGTCTCATTACTCCACGGTTATCACGACCGACTTTGAGGTGGTTGATGTAGTCAATGTTAACAAAGTATTGTTGACGCCCTGGTAAATAGTCAAGTTTGTAGCCGAGGTTTGTCAAGTCAGGGTTTGTTGAGCCTGCTCCAGCATTTGTCAAAACAGCAACCGCATCAGCTGTACGAAGGCTACGGTTTGATACTGCAAGACCCATAGCGTTGATGAGATTTTCAGAGTTAAGGCTTGCTTCAGCAGCATTCAATTCACTGCTTGTCACAGCCAACTCGCTAGTCGCTACTTTAAGGACGCTATTTACAGCGTTAGTCGTAGACTCTGCACTGGCAGTTTCTGCTACAGTCGCAACTGAAGCAGCCACACTTGTTTGTGCTGATACTTGACCAGCAGCTGGAGTTTCTGCTACAGCTGCTGAGCTAAGAGCTTGTGCACTAGTAACTACAGATGAAGCAGCCGCTGCTGCAGATTCAGAGCTCGCTTGCGATGCAGCCTGAGAAGCTACTTCTGAACTAGCTGCTGTTTGACTAGTTGTTGAAGTTGCTTGGCTGTTTTGAGCTACTGATTGGGGTTGTTCACTAGCCAAGGCCACAGTAGAGATTGAACTTGGTGTATTTTCTGTTGTTGCTGGAGCTACTGATGCTGTTGTTGGTGTTGATTGCTCCACGACGACATCTGGCTCAGCAGTTGTTTCCATACCTGCGGTAGTTGGTGCTACCGTTTCGTCAGCTTGGGCACCCTGTGCATTTGAGAAGATTGAAACTCCCAAAAGGACAGAGGCCACACCAAAGCTATATTTTCTTAATGAAAAACGTTGGCGTTTATTAAACATATCTCTCATAATAATAAATTTCCTCAATATCCAAATTACTTTATATACGATTTCCATTTTATACTATAATTATTAAATTGTCAAATATATACTAATAATCGTGTAAAAGTTTAACTTTTATTAAAAAACATTAATTTAAAACTTTTATCTAAGTCCTTTGAAACATCAAATTGTTCGTACTTTTGTTTAGCACAATCCCCTATTTTGTCAGTTCTATAATTTTCAAAATACTTTTATATCAAACCATCTTTTATTAAAAACGTTCGTCACTCTAACCTTATTTTTTAGTTATAGTGATATTTATTAAAATTCAAAATTCTCTCCCTTCAAAAGGAATTTTTTTAATGGCTTAACTCACATCTTTCTCAATCCCTTGCCAACACTGACCTAAAGGCTCCTACCACCCGCATTCCCGACAGTATCAAAAACCCCTTTGGCATTTACCAAAAGGGTTTCTTTCATCTATTACTTGAAAATAGAACTTGTGAAACTATCTGTCTCTTGTAGGAGTTTCTTATAGACAGCTTCTTTGAGTTTTGTCGTATGGCTTGTTGACACAGATTTATTGCCATTATTATCTGTTTTAAGACTTGCAGCGTCTTTGGCGACTGCCGCTTTAAACAAGGCTAACAAATCATCGTAAGAGCTTACTGATGCGCCATCAATCGTAACTGTCGTCAAACCATGTGACGCTTTTTCTTTGACTTCTTTGAAGTAAGCTTTCTTGAAGTCTTCTAGGGAGTTGAACTGACCATCAGAAATCTTGCTAATGATAAAGTCGTCTCCAAGGGTATCCTTACCAGCCGCTTTTGCTTCTTGTTTATACTTGTTGGTCGCATAACCTAGGAAACCTTTTTCATAGCCGTAGTATCCCCAGAGTCTGAAGGTATTGTGCTTGAAGGACATAGCACCTGGAGAGCCCTCACTGGTATTACCACCATAAATAGCAGACATCATAGGCACATTGACATAGGCAGAAGAAAAGTCCTCCGGTTTATAAACACCATTTCCAGGTCCACGATTGGTCATGAGGTTATTATCCACAAGGTCATCAATAGTGGTCAAACTAATAGCCTTTTCGCTATCACTTAGAGCACGCACCTTGTCGTATTGGTTTTTACTATTGCCTCGTAGCTGTTTATCTACCTTCTTGAACCATGCGTTATTGAGCTCTTGCTTGCCTTGACCAAGGACTGCTTCTCCTTCAAGTGAATCTAGAAGCATAAGGGTATCGTTGTAGCCCTTCATGTAACGGTCGATGGCCTCACGAGAGTTCAACTTGTTTGGATTGGTGTTGTACCACTGGTTACCATCGTTGGCTCTTTCAAAGGTCATGTTAAGGCCTAGGGCACCGTATTCACCTTGGTGACCTTGAGTAGCTGGTGACTGTAGCATACCTTGTGCATAGGCTTCGACATTTGTTCCTTCACGACGACCAAAACCTCCAAAGTAGGCAATACGGTCATTGATATGGGTTGTTTCATGAGTGAAGGCTGATGCACCGTACTCACTAATCATGTTAGACATGACGAAGGTAACCTTGGCACGATTATCATATGGATTGTCGTAGATGGCAGCATAGGCACCAGCCATAGCTCCGTTATCACCGTAGTACTCACCGACTGGTCCATAGATTTCACGGATTGGCGCATAGACTTCCGTACTGTTCTTAAATTGGCCGTAGCGCTCTGGCCAACCTGGCCAACCATGACCCCAGACATAGAAACCTTCCCAGATTGGATTGACAATGTCTTTGAACAATTTGTTTTTGACATTATCTGCGGCCAATCTTTGCCAGAAATCAAGGTAGTTGATTTGACGTTGAGCCGCTAGATCAATCTCAGGTTTCAACTTTTCTAGGGTTGTGTTGTACTTGTTAGCTGTACCATAAGACATGGTGTCATAGGTAGAAATCAGGAACATTTCTGTCTTATCAAGGTTCAACAATGGCAAAATCATCTTGCGGTGGAGACCACGACTGAGGTTGTCATAAACACGATACTTGTGCTCACCAACACCTTCATTTTGAGACGCTTTCTCTACAACGTAGACCTTATCCTTAGCGGCATCAATGAACCAATCATTCATATTGTCGATAGTGGTAAAGAGTTTTCGGTTGTAGTTGAGGAAGTCGGTAAGATCACTAGAAAGGGTACTCTTAGCGAGAACTTCACCGAAAGCATCGTAGGTTCTTGAACCACTGATATTATTTTCCTTAGAGCCAATCTCAATCAAACGGTCAAGGACATCCACATTTTTACCATAGAAATCTGGTTTGAAGAGCATGATTTCTTTGATGTTAAGATCATCAAACTTCACACCGTAATAACGATTCAAGTAGGTCAAGCCTAGCAAGAGGGCTGCTTTATTCTTCTCAACCTTGTCAAGAATCATTTGTTGAGCAGCTGGTGATTGGTTAAGCTGGTGATCTTCATTTTGAACCAGCTTAGTCACAAGGTTCGTCAAATTAGCCTTAACAGCCTCAAAGCTTTCTTCCAAGAAGAGGTTCTTGATAGCATTGACCTTATTTGGACCTGTACGACCAAGTTTTTGGTAAATTGGATCAGACTGCAACTCAATCGGTTTTAGGATATCAACGATGCCATTGATAAGGCTTGAGTGGTCTTTCTGAACGATATTTGGAGTGTACTTGATACCCAAATCAGTGACAGTGTACTCCTTAACATTGCTCAACCCTTCTGAACTCTCTGAAAGCTTGAAGTAGTCTTTGCTTCCATCAGCATAATGAACAATAATCTTATTAGCATCGCTTAAGTCTGTAACAAAATTACTGTCATTCATTGGAGTTACTGAGAGCACCTCTTTGGTATTCAAGTTGTGGTCTTTAGCCAGTTTGTTGGCTTGGTAGACAATATAATCCTTATTATAGAATGGCTGGAATTTCTCAATATTCTTGTAAGCCTGTTTGTATGCTGGATTATAGTCTTGAATATTGGCAAAATCTGCTTGACTAGAAACGTTGTTAAGGGTGTTCAACGCGTATGGCTCGCTGACAAATGTATCAGCTGTAATCTTGTAACCTTCAACACGCTTGTCAGCTTCTTCCTTGGTCAAATGTTTGAGTTTTTTAGGACTCTTAGTATCTTTACCAGTGCCATCTTCGGCGGAGCTGTAACCAACTACACCAAAGAGGTCTTTGATATGTGGTCCACCATCTTCGTCATTGACATCATTCGAAGCAAAGATTTCTTGGCCCTTGATAACCTTGGCGTAGGTCACGTTGTCTTGAACAGCACCGTATGGCCAAGTCTTAGCGACAATACCACCGACATTTCGTGTGTTTTTGACATCAAGCACACCCTTGGCTACTGAATTGGTCACCTTGGCCTTAGTTCCTGACTTCCAGCTGTTGAGCATGTAGGTAACAAATGGCACCAGCATACTTGCATTGGCATTTTGAGCTGTAATAGTCGCATCGACATAGGCTCTGTTGACGAATCCCATGTAGTTTGAACCAGCAATCCCACCAACTGTCGAGTTATTACCGACAGAGTTAATCTTACCGACAAAGGCGACATTCTCAATTTTGCCATCTTCATCAATCTTATTGACAATACCTGCCACGTCATTGTTACCAGTAACCGAACCAGTCACCTTAACATCTTCAATCAGACCTTTGTTTTTAAGGTTAAATCCAAGTGTCGCGATTTGATTTTGATCAGGGCGATTGATGTCTACATTTTCAAAGTTGATGTTCTTGATAGTTCCGCCATTGATAACATTAAACAATGGATGCTCTAAATCATAGATGGCAAAGCGTTTGTCACCATCACTGAGCAACTTACCAGTAAATTCTGTCGTGATGTATGATTTGCCGTTTGGAACGACGTGACGAGCACTCATGCTTTGACCAAGTCTAAATTCACCTGATGGATTTGCTTGAATGGCATTGACCAACTCAGCAAAATCATAGTAGACATTGGCTTGGCTAGCCTTAGGTTTCTCAATGTAATAGCTATAGGTTTGTGCAAAATGGTTTTGGGCATCACGTTGTACCAAATTGTCCGCTTCTGCAGTTACCTTATAAACCGCCTTGCCATCAACTGTTGTTTCTTCGATGGCTTTCACTGCCAAGTAAGTCGTCTTTTGATCCGCAGAAGTCAGTTTCAAGTAGTAATTCGTGAGATCTTGAGGCACAGCTGTCAGACGAGTCTCATCCACTTCTGTTTGATTGTCATACTTGATCAAATCTGTACGTGCAAAATCTTTAAGCTCAACCTTCTTGAGATCCAGTTGGAGAGTTTGGTCTGCCAAAACCTGACTCTCCTCACCATTGCCACGATCAAAGGTCATGGTTGTTGTAAGAGTATAAGGCTTGTAATAGTCTAAGTTGGTTAGGTCAGCAGTCAAGGTCGTGCTAGGAATATCAAGCGTTTGAACAACCTGTCCATCTTGCTTAAGGACCGCTTTAATAGTCGTGATAGTTGCTGAACCTGGATTAGTCAAGTTGTAGCTAAGTTTGGCACTTCGACCCAAGTCATCCTTGTCAATCTGTGTCAGCGTAAGCACTGGTTTTTCAGATACCTTAGTTCCTTTGCGAACGATACGATCTTGGACAGGCACTAGCACTGTTTCAGTAACAGTTGGTTCTTCAGCAGTCTTGTTTCCCTTATAGGTCTTATAAACCTTGGTGATTTTATTTTGGCCTTTTTGACCTTCTTGGACAACCTGTAAAGTGCCTTTCTCAAGTGTGTCATCTTCTTGGACAATTTCTTTAAATGGAAGCTCTACAATAGATTCTTCGGTCGTTGTGCCATCTAGAGGCTTGCTTCCACGACGGATTTTTCTAGGTTGTGGCACCTCAATAACCTTACCTGACACAATAGTCGGCTCACCAACCTTGACACCATCAATGGTTTGGTAAATTTTCTGGATTTCTTGGCTACCTTTTTTACCCTCTTGCTCGACCACTTCTTCATCCACATACTTGTTATCATCCGTAATCACTTCGATAGGATAATCGATGGCTTGCGTTTCAGTCTCTGTGATACTGCCGACAACTGGGGTATGAACAGGATTCTCAGGTTGAACAAGGGCCTCACCTTCGTGGCCTGATTCTTGTGTTCCTTTGGCACTGGTAGTGTCGCTATTGATTGAACCGGTGTACGCTGGATTGACAGGCTGAACCACAGCTTCACCTTCGTGACCAACTTCTTGCGTACCATTGGTACTTGTAGTATCGCTACTGATTGAACCGGTGTACTCTGGAGTGGCGGGTTGAACTAGAGCCTCGCCTTCGTGACCAACCTCTTGCGTTCCATTGGCACTGATTGGGCCGGTATATTCTGGGGCGACAGGTTGAACAAGAGCTTCGCCTTCGTGACCTGATTCTTGTGTTCCTTTGGCACTGGTAGTGTCGCTATTGATTGAACCGGTGTACGCTGGATTGACAGGCTGAACTACAGCTTCACCCTCGTGACCAACTTCCTGGGTGCCATTGGCACTGATTGGTCCTGTATACTCTGGGGCTACGGGTTGAACTAGAGCTTCACCTTCGTGACCTGATTCTTGCGTACCATTGGCACTAATTGGTCCGGTATACTCTGGATTAGCAGGTTGAACCACAGCTTCGCCTTCGTGACCTGACTCCTGAGTTCCCTTTTTCCAACTGATTCCCTCACTATCCTTATCAGCTGTACCCTGATTTACTGTAGTCTCTTCTTTTATTGAAGACTCAAGCTCCTGCAAAGTATTCTCCAAAGGTTGTTCAAGCTCTGGCTTAGCTGAGTAACGCAGATAACCGACATACTCATAACCATCAATTGCAATAACACCTTTAGCTAGGTCCGCCTCGTCTGCAACAGCAAGGGTCTGATTATAGGCCTGCAACTCCTTGTTTTGCAAGGCAAGAACCTCTATTGGCACAAGGAGACTTTGCCCAGCGGCCCCAATCAAGACCAAACCAATAATTTTTTTACGATGTTTTTTTGAAAACAGCAACACAGCCATAGTCGCCGTTGCTAGTCCTAAACCTGACGCTACCCAGTCAGAACTTCCTGTCTGAGGAAGACTAGTTTGCGTAGCACCCTTACGTTTGTAGACCAAATAAAAAGTATCTTCATTCTGGTAGTCCTCAGGAATAGCATGGACCACTTGCTGTTGCTCTTCAGCTGTTAATTCATTTTCAGCGACATAGGCCATGTGTACCGTTGCATCCTTAGTAACCTGATCTGCAGAGACTGGTTTAGACACGAAAAAACCACCTGCTAACAAGAATGTCCCGATAGCAACTGATCCTACACCTACCGACAACTTACGAATGCCGTATTTTGTCACTTTTTCAAAAACATGATTTGCTTGTTTCATTCAAAATCTTCCTATAAGTTAATCCTTGTACCCCAAATGGGCGTCAAAAACAAAGACATTATTGAAAAAATACGCACTCTATACATTTATTAACCTTCTTCCAAAGTCTATCGTATCTTTTTTTTAATCATTAAGCAAGTATTTTCTCTAATTTTTAATCAATATAAAAAACGAGTTGTGATTTGCAGCTAGGACTTCATGACAACCAATAAACCTTTTCACATAAGTATTTTAGTACATATCAATATTTATAATAATCTTTTCCTGAAATTTAAACCACTGATCTGTTTTGCATAAAATAAATCCTAAAATCTCTATTACTTAACCTTATATCTAATATTTTAATAAAACACCAAATCATCTTTAAGATAGATACAAAAGAGACCCACCCCTATCGGGATGAGTCTCTTTTTCGAAAACTGAAATAGTCTAACTAACTATATTGAGGGATTTAACCTATGAACTATCTTAGTCTTCTTTTTTGCGTTTTCCTGCCAAACCTAGTCCAGCTGCCGCAAGGATTCCTCCAAGAGCCATAGCTGCCATAGACGCATCATCACCTGTTTCAGGAAGTGCTGGTCCTTTAGGAGCTTCTGGTGTAGTTGGTGGTGTCACTGGTGGAACCACTGGAGTTGGAGGAGTCGGTGGTGTTGGAGGCGTAGTTGGTGGTGTAGTAGGAGGTGTGTTTGGTGGAGTTGTTGGTGGTGTATATGGTGGGATAACAGTGTTGTTGAACTCAGTATCTTCTGGCAATTGAGAAATCGCTGTCAAGACTTTACCATCTTTAGTTACAGAAACAACAACTGTGGCTACCATCTTATCATAAGTAACAGTTGCATCGTTACCTTTTACTTCTTCTACTGTATAGACGTGATTACCTTCTTCACCACGTTTGTACTCAAGGGCAGAGAACTTGATCTTACCGTTAGCATCGTTGCTTACAGTTTCGATAACATTACCCTTGCTATCCTTAAGTACAAAGCTAAACTCACCAGCTTTAAGTTGACGACCTTCAAGTTTCTTAGTGAATTCAAACTCAACCTTAGTTGGGATATTGACTACACGTTTTTCTGTTGGTTTTTCTGGTTTTTCAACAGATTTCTTAGTTGGGTCGTATTGGTGAACGATTTGTGACGCAGTATTTTCGATATCTACACCATCTTTGGCAGTGCCTTTGATAGTTGCAGGAATATCGAACTTGTAGTAGCGTCCGAATGCCAATTTGGCAGTATCAATCACTTGTGTATTTTCTGCATCACCAAGTGACTTAGTAAGGTCAGACTTAGACGTTGCAGTGATTACACCGTTTTCAACCTTGATATCAAACTTAGCTGTCACATCTTCCCCTGTTACAGAGTCGTATGCTTTAATATCTGCAACATTGATGTTCAAGTTTTCGCTGTCATATTTATCTGTAACACCAACAGATTGGATATTGTGAGCGTCAGTGAAGTTGTTTGTGTCAAGCCATACTTGGTAGACAAACTTATCACCTTTCTTGAGTGTCTTAGTATTGATATTTTCAGCTTCGTTGTTAGCTGTGCTGTCAGCGTAAGGATCCTTGTTAGTATCGCCTACTTTATCTTTCAACTCAGCATCATCGTCAACAAGTTTCATACCAGTGATATCGAATTTCTCTTTAGAAACAACGTATTTCTCTGGTTGGA
>NZ_KV832533.1:32843-34910 GCF_001837455.1 Streptococcus sp. HMSC068F04 | reverse complement strand
ACCTTTGGCATCGTTCTTAACAGTTTCGATTTCTTTCCCTGTAGAATCCTTAAGTACGAATGTGAATTCGTTCGCTTTAAGTTCACGGCCTTCCAAACGCTTAGTGAAGTTAAACTCTACTGAAACTGGAACACTGTTAACACGTTTTTCAGTTGGTTTTTCTGGTTTTTCAACTTTCTTAGTTGTTGGGTTGTAGTAGTTAACAACTTGAGTAGCTGTATTTTCGATATCTACACCAGCTTTAATATCCTTCTTAACTGTTGCAGGAATATCAAATTTATAGTAACGACCAAACTCGAACTTAGTAGTGTCAATGACTTGAGTGTTTTCTGCATCGCCAAGTGACTTAGTGAATCCATCTTTAAGGTTAGCTGTAATCACACCGTTAGCAAGTGAGATGTCGAATTTATCTGTAACATCTTTACCAGTTACTGAATCGTAAACCTTGATTGCTGATGCATCTACATCCAACTTAGTTTCATCAAAGTCATCTGTGATACCAACAGTTTGGATATGATCCTTGTTGTTAGCGTCAAATTGAGTTGTATCAAGCCATACTTGGTAGTAAAGTGTTTGACCAGGTTTAACTGACTTCGTATTCAAGTTTTCCAATTCGTTGTTTGATGCGTCATCAGCATAAGGGTTTGCATTGGTGTCTGAAACCTTGTTAGCCAATTCTTTATCATCATCAACGAGTTTAGTACCTGTTACATCGAATTTCGCTTCAGAAACAACATATTTTTCTGGTTGGAACTTAGGTTTTTCTGGTGGACGAACCGCATTGTTGAATTCTTTATCCGCAATTTGACCGACAGTTGCTACAAGAGCTTTAGCAGTACCATCATGAGAAACAGTGATTGTTACATTCGCTTTCATTGTATCGTATGTAACAGTTGCGTCTGTTCCTTTAACTTCTTCTACTGTAAACTTGTGAACGCCTTCTTGGCCTTTCTTGTACTCAATAGCTTTGAACTTAACGTTACCTTTGGCATCGTTCTTAACAGTTTCGATGACATTTCCTGCTTCATCCTTCAATTGGAAGCTGAATTCGTTAGCTTTAAGCTCACGACCTTCCAAACGTTTAGTGAAGTTGAATTCTACTTTAACTGGAACGTTAACAACACGTTTTTCTGTTGGTTTATTTGGTTTTTCAACAGACTTAGTTGTTGGGTTGTAGTAATGAACGATTTGAGAAGCTGTGTTTTCAATGTCTACACCACCCTTAACGTCGTCTTTGACTTTACCAACAATATCAAACTTGTAGTAACGTCCAAAGGCAAATTTAGTTGTGTCGATAACTTGAGTGTTTTCTGCATCGCCAAGTGACTTAGTGAAGCCATCTTTGAGGTTGGCTGTAATCACACCATTTTCAACCTTGATATCGAACTTAGCTGTTACATCATCACCTGTGATGCCATCATATGCTTTAATATCAGCTACATTGATATCAACTTTATCTTCTTCATAGTCATCTGATACACCAACAGTTTGGATATTATTCTTTTCAGTGAATTTAGTAGTATCCAACCATACTTGGTAAACAACTTTTTGTCCAGGATATACGGTCTTAGTATTGATGTTAGCTTTTTCATTATTAGAAGCATCATCAACATAAGGATTTGCATTAGTTTCTGCAACCTTATCTTTCAACTCTTTGTCATCATCAAGAAGAGATACTCCCTTCAAATCGAACTTAGTTTCATTAAGAATGTATTTCTCTGGATTGAATTCTGGTGTTTCTGGTGGACGAACTTTGTTGTTGAACTCTTTATCGTTAGCGCTTGAAGCAAATCCGCCTGTTGAAGCGTGGTTAACGACAGTTGTAAGAACTTTGCCTTCCTTAGTAACTTTCACTGTTACAGTCGCTTTCATAGCATCGTAAGTGATTGAAGCGTCTTTACCAGCTACTTCTTCAACTGTGTAAGTGAATGTCTTACCAAGATCATCTTTATTGAACAAGAGTTTTTCAAACTTGATGTGACCATCTTTATCGTTGGTTACTGTTTGAAGAACTTTGTTGTCTTTGTCTTTCAATACGAAGCTGAACTCACCTGCAGTCAACTCACG
>NZ_KV832533.1:30514-32743 GCF_001837455.1 Streptococcus sp. HMSC068F04 | reverse complement strand
TCACCTGCAGTCAACTCACGTCCTTCAAGTCGTTTAGTATAGTTGAACTCGAGTGGAACTGGAACGTTGTTTTCACGTGTTTGAGTTGGCTTTTCAGGAGTTGTAACTTTCTTATTGAATGGGTTGTATTGGTGAATTGTTTGGTTGGCTGTATTTTCAATATCTACACCGTCGTTAGCATCAATGTCTTTAACAACAGCTGGGATATCAAATTTATAGTAACGACCAAACTCAAATTTAGTTGTATCGATGACTGGAGTAGCATCTGTTGCACTAATAGCTTTAGTCAAGCTTGCTTTAGATGTACCGTAGAGAACACCATTTTCAACCTTGATGTCGAACTTATCAGTAACATCAGCACCAGTGATACCATCGTAAACCTTGATATCAGCAGCGTTGATGTCAAGCTTATCTTCTTCGTAGTTATCTGTGATACCAACTGTTTGAAGATTGCTTTCTGCTGTGAAGTCACGAGTATCAAGCCATACTTGATAGTAGATCTTTTGACCACGTTTGAGGGTCTTACCATTCAAGTTTTGGATTTCAACTTTATCAGCTGAATCGTCGTCATCAGCAAGTTTGTTGCCAATGATGTCGAAGCTTGGTTCTGAAACAACGTATTTCTCTGGTTTGAAGTTAGGAGTTACGTTGTTATCGAAAATTCTGTCGTCTGATTCATAAGAATTTCCACCAACTGTAGCATAAGAGATAACTGTTGATAATTGATTACCTGCTGAAGGTTGAATAACTTTAACAGTAACGTTGACTTTCATATTGTCATAAGTAACTGTTGTATCAGTTCCTTTAACTTCTTCTACAGTGTAGTTAAAGGTCTTACCAAGATCGTCTCTTCCATAATTAATAGTAGAGAAAGTTACTTTGCCTTTAGCATCATTCTGAACAGTTTCAAGAACTTTTCCTGCTTCGTCTTTCAAGACAAAGTTAAATTCCTTATCTTTCAATTGACGACCATTAAGTGTCTTACCGAAGATTAACTGAATAGCCATTGGAACATTGTTGACACGCTTTTCAGTTGGTTTCTCTGGTTTTTCGGTCTTCTTAGTAGTTGGGTTGTAGTAGTTAACTACTTGAGCTGCTGTATTTTCAATTTCAGCACCATCGTAAGCACCGTCAGAAACTTTAGCTGGGATGACAAACTTGTAGTAACGTCCAAATTCGAACTTAGTAGTATCGATGATTTGAGTGTTTTCTGCATCGCCAAGTGACTTAGTGAAGCCATCTTTAAGGTTAGCTGTGATTACACCATTAGCAATTGAGATGTTGAATTTATCAGTAACATCTTTACCAGTCTTACCATCGTAAGCCTTGATATCAGATACCTTAACATCCAATTTAGCTTCATCATAGTTGTCAGTAATACCAACAGTTTGGATGTTATCCTTATTGTTTGCATCAAATTTAGTTGTATCAAGCCATACTTGGTAGTTAATAGTTTCGCCACGTTTCACGGCTTTCGTATTGATGTTTTCTGCTTCGTTGTTATCAGCTTTATCAGCGTATGGGTTCGCATTTGTGTCTGCGTACTTATCTGTCAACTCTGCATCATCATCAAGAAGCTTAGTACCAGTGATATCAAACTTACCGTTACCATCGCTAAGAACATATTTCTCTGGTTGGAACTTAGGTTCTTCTGGAGGAGTCACACGGTTGTTAAATTCTTTGTCCGCAATTGCACCTACAGTCGCGATAAGAACTTTAGCTGTTCCATCGTGTTTAACTGTAACTGTTACATTCGCTTTCATTGTGTCGTATGTAACGGTTGCGTCTGTGCCTTTAACTTCTTCTACTGTGTAGTTGTGTACGCCTTCTTGGCCTTTCTTGAATTCAAGAGCTTTGAACTTAACGTTACCAGCCGCATCGTTCTTCACAGTTTCAAGAGTTTTACCTGTTGAATCTTTAAGAACAAAGCTGAATTCGTTAGCTTTAAGCTCACGACCTTCCAAACGTTTAGTGAAGTTGAATTCCACTTCAACTGGAACGTTGTTTACACGTTTTTCAGTTGGTTTAGATGGTTTTTCAACTTTCTTAGTAGTTGGGTTGTAGTAGTTTACTACTTGAGCCGCAGTGTTTTCGATGTCTACACCACCTGCAACATCAGCTTTCACTGTTGTTGGGATGTCGAACTTGTAGTAACGTCCAAAGGCGAATTTAGTTGTATCGATAACTTGAGTGTTTTCTGCGTCGCCAAGTGACTTAGTGAAGCCAGCT